>JBPBQU010000537.1:0-14312 GCA_050955085.1 Janthinobacterium lividum
CCCGGCGTGGGCGCGAGCGTTGCTGCCGCACCGGTTGGTGACGGGACGGGCCGAACTCCTCGACGTCCTCGAGGCGGGTCAGCAGGCGGATGTCGTCTCCGCGTTGTTGCGCGACGTCCCCGCGAACAGCGTCGGCGCCGCCCACGGCAACGCCGTGCTGCGCGACTGCCCGGGGCCGTGGAACCCGCAGCTCGCGACGGCCGCGCTCGCCGACACCTCCACCCGCGCGTGGCCCGCAGCCGCGAGCCACAGCCTGCGGGAGCGTCTCGACCTCCTCGCGCGACGCCTGCCGCCCGACCGGGCCGCCGACGTCGCCGAGTTCGCCCGGCACAGCGATCTCACCGACTCCGGGCGGGTGTCCGCGGCCCAGGCACTGGACATCCTCCTGCTGCGCGCCCGCTTCCATGCAGAACTCGCCACCCCCGAGGGGAACCCGTGACCGAACCCAGCGCCGTCCTGCGCCCACACGCCGAACAGGCCTACGCCGCGGAACTCACCGCGCTGCGTGCGCTGGACGACCGGCAGCGACCGCCGAACTGGAAACTGTCGCCGTGGGCGGTGCTCACCTACCTGTTCGGTGCGACGCTGCCCGACGGCACGGAGATCACCCCGAAGTACGTCGGCCCGCGCCGTCTCGTCGAGGTCGCGGTCGCGACGCTCGCCACCGACCGCGCCCTGCTGCTGCTCGGGGTTCCCGGCACGGCCAAGACCTGGGTCAGTGAGCATCTCGCCGCCGCCGTCAGTGGCGATTCCACCCTGCTCGTCCAGGGGACCTCCGGCACTCCCGAGGAGGCCATCCGTTACGGTTGGAACTACGCGCGCCTGCTCGCCGACGGCCCGAGCCCGGCCGCGCTCGTCGCGTCACCGGTGATGACGGCCATGCGCGAGGGCCGGATCGCCCGCGTCGAAGAACTCACCCGCATCCCCAGCGACGTGCAGGACGCGCTCATCACCGTGCTCTCCGAGAAGACACTGCCCATCCCGGAACTCGGCGACGAGGTCCAGGCGGCGCGGGGTTTCAACATCATCGCGACCGCCAACGACCGCGACCGCGGTGTCAACGAACTCTCCAGTGCGTTGCGCCGCCGGTTCAACACCGTCGTGCTGCCCTTGCCGGCCACCGCCGAGGAGGAGGTCGGCATCGTCGCGCGCCGGGTGGAACAACTCGGCCGGACCCTCGACCTCCCGCAGCTGCCCACCGCGATGGAGGAGATCCGTCGGGTGGTCACGGTGTTCCGCGAACTGCGTTCCGGTGTCACCGAGGACGGCCGTACGAGCCTCAAGTCGCCCACCGGCACGTTGTCCACGGCCGAGGCCATCAGCGTCGTGACAGCCGGCATCGTGTTGTCGGCGCATTTCGGTGACGGCGTCCTGCGCGCCGCCGACGTCGCTGCCGGGATCGTCGGCGCGGTGGTGCGTGACCCGGTGTCGGACAAGGTGGTCTGGACGGAGTATCTGGAAGCCGTGGCGCGTGAACGCGAGGGCTGGGGAGACTTCTACCGCGCGTGCCGCGAGGTCACCGGGTGAGCACCCGGGTGCTCGGGGTACGTCACCACGGGCCGGGGTCGGCGCGGTCGGTGCGTGCGGCGCTGGAGGAGTTCGCGCCCACGGTGGTCCTCGTCGAGGGGCCCGCCGACGCCGACCCGTTGATCCCCTTCGTGGCCGAGGAGGACATGCGACCGCCCGTCGCGCTGCTGGCCCACCTCACGGACCCCCACCGCGCCGGTCCCCACCCCGGTGATCCCCACCCCGTCGATCCCCACCCCGTCGATCCCCACCCCGTCGATCCCGGCACCGTCAACGGGGAAACTGCGGACGCGGACGCGGACGCCGTCGCCGTCGTGGGCAACCAGGAGACCTCGATCTTCTGGCCCTTCGCCGTCTTCAGCCCCGAGTGGCAGGCCCTGACGTGGGCGACGTCGCGGGGGGTTCCCGTACGGTTCATGGACCTTCCCGCCGCCCAGTTGCTGGCACCCCGCGAACCGGACACCGCTGAGTCCGCCGCCAGACCACTCGACCCGATCGCCACCCTCGCGCGGACGGCCGGTTACGACGACCCGGAACGCTGGTGGGAGGACCTCGTCGAGCATCGCCCCTCGCTTCCCCGCGCCGGGCACCATGCGGACGGGCGGGAGGACGGGCGGGAAGACGCCCGGGACGACCGGCGAGCCGCTGGAGGCGACGTCTTCGACGCCCTCATCGAGGCAATGGCGGCGTTGCGGGTGGACGCGCCCGAGGACCCGCACGAACAGCGGCGCGAGGCGCACATGCGCTCGGTGTTGCGCCGGGCCCTGCGGGAGGGCCACGAACGCATCGCCGTCGTCTGCGGTGCCTGGCACGCACCCGCGCTCACCGGGAAGCTCCCGAGCGCGGCCTCCGACGCCGCGCTGCTCAAGGGCGCCGCGAAGGTACGGGCCACGCTGAGCTGGGTGCCGTGGACGCACGGCCGACTGGCGGGGTCCTCCGGTTACGGCGCCGGGATCGAGAGCCCCGGCTGGTATCACCACCTCTTCACCGCCCCCGACCTGCCGGTGACCCGGTGGCTGACGGCGGTGGCCCGGGTGCTGCGCGCGGACGACCTGCCGGTCTCGAGCGCCTCGGTCATCGAGGCCGTCCGCCTCGCGGACACCCTGGCCACGGTGCGCGGGCGACCGCTCGCCGGTCTCGACGAGGTCACCGAGGCCACCCGTGCGGTGCTCTGCCAGGGCGACGACGTGCTGCTGGGTGTCGTGACCCGGCGTCTCGTCGTGGGTGAGCTGTTCGGGGAGGTCCCCGCTGCCGCCCCCACCCTGCCGCTGGCCGCGGACCTGCAGAGCCGTCAGCGCGCGCTCCGGCTCAAACCGGACGCCGCCGTCAGGGACCTGGCCCTCGATCTGCGCCTCCCGCGCGATCGCGACCGCTCCGTCCTGTTGCACCGGTTGACACTGCTGGGGATCGACTGGGGTGTCCCGGTGGGATCGAGCGTGCGTTCCACCGGCACGTTCCGCGAGACCTGGCAGCTTGTCTGGCGTCCTGAACTGAGCGTGGACGTCGTGTTGGCCTCCCGCTGGGGAACCACGATCGCCGGTGCCGCCGCCGGCCGCCTCGCGGAGACGGCCGACGGGGGAAACCTCGCGCAGGTGACCGAGGCCGTCGAGCAGTGCCTGGTCGCGGATCTACCCGCAGCGCTGGCGGGGTTGCTCACCGCCCTGGACGCGCGCGCCGCCCACGAGGCCGACGTGGCGCACCTGATGGCGGCCTTGCCCGCACTCGTCCGCGCGTCGCGCTACGGAGACGTCCGGGGTACGGACACGGCGATGCTCGCGGGCGTCGTGGCCGCGTTGCTCGTGCGTGTCACCGCAGGGTTGCCGGCGGCCGTGGGGGCCCTCGACGATGGCGCCGCGGTGACGATGCGCGGACGGATCGATGACACCTCCGCAAGTGTCGACCTGCTGGGCGATGCGCAGGAGTCGGCGCGCTGGCGGGCCGCACTGCTCTCGGTGGCCGACCGCGACGGCGTCCACCCGTTGCTGCAGGGCCGGATCACCCGGTTGCTGCGTGATGCGGGAACCTTCGACGCGACGCAGGCGGGCACCCGCACCGCGCGGGCGTTGTCGGCCGCGGAACCCGCGGGCAGCAAGGGTTCCTGGCTGGAGGGTTTCCTCTCCGGCGGGGGGTTGCTCCTGGTGCACGACAGTGGGTTGCTGGGTCTGCTGGATTCCTGGATCGCAGGTCTGTCACCCGAGGAGTTCCTCGACGCCCTCCCGCTCGTGCGCCGCACGTTCTCGACCTTCGAGGTGGGAGAACGTCGCCAGCTCGGCGCGGCGGTCGCCGGGGTCGCACGCGGTGCGAACCTGTCCGGTGCCGAGGATGTGGTCGTCGACGTCGAACGTGCCCGCCGGGCGTTGGGTCACGTCGCCCGCCTGTTGGGGGTCTCGTGAGCACCGATCCCGGAGCGGACGACACCCCCAATCCCGAGGGATCTCCCGACCCAACCTCTGCGGCAGGCGACACCGGGGGCCACCGTGGGGTGGACGAGGTCCAACGCCGACGCCGATGGCGCCTCGTCCTCGGTGAGCCGGCAGCCGGGGAACTGGGTTCGGGCCTCACGGGGGACGACGTCGCCATCGACCGGGCGCTGCGGGAGCTCTACGAGGAAGGGGAATCGAGCAGTAGGCCGCGGTCGGCGAGCCTCGGCGGGTCCGCCCCGAGGGTCGCGCGGTGGCTGGGTGACATCCGCACGTACTTCCCGACCAGCGTCGTCCAGGTCATGCAGCGCGACGCCGTGCAACGCCTGAACCTGCACCAGTTGTTGTTGGAACCCGAACTGCTGCAGTCGGTCGAACCGGACGTGCACCTGGTGGCAACGCTGCTGAGCCTGAACGCGGTGATGCCCGATCAGGTGAAGGACACCGCCCGGCAGGTGGTGCGTGCGGTGGTCGAGCAGATCGAGCGGCGGGTCGCGAACCGCACGAAGGCGGCCGTGTCCGGGGCGCTGGACCGTTCGAACCGTACGCGTCGTCCGAAACCCCGCGACATCGACTTCAACCGGACCATCGCGGCCAACCTCGCGCACTACCTGCCGGAACGGCGCACGATCGTGCCCGAACGCCTCGTCGGTCATGCCCGCCGCCAGCAGGTCATCGCCCGCGACGTCGTGCTCGCCGTCGACCAGTCCGGGTCGATGGCCGAGTCGGTCGTGTACTCGGGGGTGTTCGCGGCGGTACTGGCCACCATGAAGTCGCTGCGCACGTCGCTGGTGGTGTTCGACACAGCCGTCGTCGACCTCACCGAACACCTCTCCGACCCCGTCGAGGTGCTCTTCGGCACCCAGCTCGGGGGTGGTACCGACATCAACCGGGCGATCGCCTACAGCCAGTCGCTCATCACCCGCCCGACCGAGACGACGTTCGTGCTCATCAGCGACCTCTACGAGGGCGGGGTCCGCGAGCAGATGCTGCGCCGCGTCGCCGAGATGACGTCGGCCGGTGTCCAGGTGATCGTGCTGCTCGCCCTGTCCGACTCGGGGGCGCCCGCGTTCGACGCCGAGAACGCCGCCGCTCTCGCCGGGCTCGGGGTGCCCGCCTTCGCCTGCACGCCGGACGCCTTCCCCGACCTGCTCGCGGTTGCGTTGGAACGTGGCGACGTGGGGGCCTGGGCGGAGCGGGAACTCGGCCGGCCCCGCTGAAGCCGTCCCGTCGGCGGGGAATGCCCGATTCGGGAAGGTGTTGAGTAGGACATGACCACAGCCACAGCAATTGTCGCCACCGCGTTCGGCGGCCCCGAGGTCCTTGCCGTCGTCGAGAAGGACGTGGCCGCCCCCGGCCCCGCAGAGGTCACCATCGAGGTGCGCGCCGTCGGCACGAATCCCGTGGACTACAAGCTGTTCAGTGGTTACATGGGCGCCGACGAATCGACCCTCCCGCAACCCGTGGGTTTCGAGCTCGCCGGTGTCGTCACCGCAGCGGGTGCCGACGCGGGGTTCGCCGTCGGTGACGAGGTGATCGCTTTCCGCGTGACTGGCGCGTACGCCAGCGCGATCACCGTCCCCGCCTCCGACGTGTTCGCCAAACCGTCGAGCGTGTCGTTCGAGACGGCGTCCGGGCTCCTGCTCGTGGGCACCACGGCGGCCCATCTCCTCGAGGCCGGCAAGGTCGTAGCGGGGGAGACCGTGCTGATCCACGGCGTCGCCGGCTCCGTCGGTCTGGTCGCCGCCCAGCTCGCGGTGCAGGCCGGGGCCACGGTGATCGGTTCGGCCGCCGAGCACCGCCACGCAGCCCTCACCGAGATGGGCGTCGTTCCCGTCACCTACGGTGAGGGCCTCGCCGATCGCGTCCGAGCCGCTGCACCGCAGGGTATCGACGCCGCGATGGACACCGTCGGCACCGACGAGGCCGTCGACGTCTCGTGGGAACTGCTCGACGAGTCCGGTGCCTCGCGCGATCGCCTCGTGAGCGTCGCGGCCTTCGCCCGCGCCGGGGACGGTGTGAAACTGCTCGGCGGCGGTCCGGGTGCCGACGCGGGGACGGAGTTCCGCGATGCAGCCCGGGCCGGGCTCGTCGAGGCGCTGGGTGCGGGTCGGATCGAACTGCCTGTCACGAAGACGTTCCCACTCACCGAAGCGGCCGCCGCGCTGACGTTTCTCGCCGAGGGGCACGCGGGCGGCAAGGTCGTCCTGATTCCCTGATCTCGGCAGGCAGCGACGCGGGGTTTCTCACGGCGCGTACGTCGTGGGAACCCCGCTCAGAACGCGAGTGCCAACCGCCGCACGGCCTCGGGGAGGTGCCCCGCGTCCAGGCCTGCGACACACAACCTGAGGTGCGCCGCCTCCTCCTCGGCGACGACGTAGTTCCGGCCCGCCCCGACGGCGACCCCGCGGTCGAGGGCGCGCCGGGCGATCTCGACGTCGTCGGTGCCGCGCGGGAGGCGCAACCACAGGGAGAAACCCCCGCGTGGTCGTGTCCAGGTGCACTGCGGAAGTTCCCGCGCCAGCGACGTGCAGAGGACGTCGACGCGGTGGGCCAGCGCCGCTGCGAGGCCGCGTAGGTGCGCCGACCACCCGGCCCCGGTCACCAGTTCCACCGCGGTCTCCTGCAACGGCCTGGAGACGAAGAGATCGTCGACCATCCGCAGTGCGGCGATGCGCTGGGCCACCGGCCCGCGCGCGACGACGCAGCCGATGCGCAGACTCGGCGCGGCTGCCTTGGTGAGCGAGTTGACCGTGATGACCCGGCCGTCGGTGTCATCGCGCAGCAGTGAGGGTGGCGGCGTCGCACCGTGGCCGAGCCAGCGTGCGAAGTCGTCCTCGACGATGAAGGCCCCGGCTCGGGCGGCGATGTCGAGCACGGGGCGGCGTCGCTGCGGTGCCAGGACGTGCCCGTCGGGGTTGGCGTAGGTGGGTTGCAGGTAGAGGACCCGGGCGCCGGTCTGCTCGAATGCGCGCTCCAGCAGTTCGGGGCGCACCCCGTCGTCGTCGGTGGGCACCGGGACGGGGACGAGACCCGCGCTGCGCAGCAACGAGATCACTCCCGGGTAGCCGGGGACGGCGACCAGGACGGGGCTGCCCGCGGGGACCAGGGCCCGCAGCACCGAGGAGAGCGCGCCCTGACCGCCGGGGGTGACCAGGACGTCCTCGCGCTCCGCCCCCAGCTGGTGGGCGAACCAGGTCCGCAGTTCCGTCATCCCGCCCGGCGCCGGAACCGTCCACGCCTGTGGGCGCCGGGCCGCGCGCCCCATGGCGGCCGCGAGCCTGGAGGAGGGTTGCAGCGAGGGGTCGAGGTAACCGCGGGACATGTCGAGGACGTCCTCGGGTGGGGCGGACAGTGCCGCGAGCACACCCTGGGCCTGGACGGGCGAGGAGCCGAGGGCGACCCGCTGCCAGTCGGTGTCGGCTGCGCTGGTCCGGGCGGGGCGGGCGACGAACGTCCCGGCACCGGGGCGGGTGGTGACCGTGCCGTCGGCGACGAGGGTGTCGATGGCGCGCTGGACCGTGACGGGCCCCACACCCAGCTCGACGACGAGATGGCGGCTGCTCGGAAGTTTCGTCCCGGCGGGCAACCCGCGGGCCAGTTCCCGCAGCCGTGCGGCCACCCTCGTCACACTGCTACCGTTGTCCATGAATGACGAGAATAGCGCTATCCGACCATTCGGCGATAGCGGCGGGGTCGCCTCGTGACCGCCATCGTGATCCTCTGCCTCCTGCTCTGCCTAGCGCTCGCTGCACCCTTCGTCGGACCGGATACCCGCTGGGACGGGGCGGGTCGTCGTCCCGACCGCCCGCACCCCCGTCGCGGTCACCCATCTCCCCCCCGTCGGGGAGGAGTGCAGGCGTCGAGCAGGTTTCGGTCCCGTGCACACCGGGACGCGAGTGCGCCGGGTCACAGCGGTTTCGACGATGTGCCGGATTCTGCGACGTAACCTGAACGGGTGCCCGAGGAGTTCGACGAAGTACGCTCGAAGACCTTCACGCCGCGCTCCGTCGGCATCACCGCGCTGGCCTTCCTCGCGGTGGCCCTCTGTGTCGTGCTCGGGATCTGGCAGTGGAACCGCGGTAGCGTCGTCATCAGTGAACCTCCTGCGGTGCAGCCGGTCGTCGACGTGACCCGGGTCGTCACCGGCGCTCAGCACGCCGAGGCCGCCCTGGGGGTGCTGTCGAGCGACGAGGTCGGGCGCCGGGTGCAGGTGCGCGGGGTTTTCGACCCGAGCGTGAACCTCCTGGTCCCCGGTCGGGCGGTCGGGGGGACCAACGGATCGTGGGTGCTGGGCGTCGTCCAGCTCGCTGATGGCAGCGGTATGCCGTTCGTGCGGGGCTGGGTTGCTCGCGGCGAACCAGCCCCCGCGCCGCCCACGGGTGAGGTCGACCTGGTGGGCGTGGTCCAGCCGCCCGAGAACTCCGACGTCGCGCCGTCCACGGCGGCGTTGCCGCCCGGCCAGGTCTGGGTGGTCAGCGCCGCAGATCTCGTCAACCGGGTGGCGTACCCCGTGGCCAACGCCTATGTCACCGACACGGCGCCAGCGGCCGGGTTGAGCGCCGTCGCGGCGCAGGATTCCGGCCGGGCCGATCACCGCCTGGACTGGCGCAACCTCGCCTACGCCGCGCAGTGGTGGGTCTTCGCGGGTTTCGCCCTGGTCGTCTGGGTGCGGGTGATGCGCGACGAGAAGCGCGCCGAAGGGGGATCCACCGTGCACGCCGAGGGACCCGCGGACGAGAACGGCGGGTGGCCGGGAGAGGATCGAACCCCCGGTGGTCCCGATTCCGCCGCGGGAGACGGTCTGGGAGGACGAGACATGAGTGGCACCCGATGAGCGCCGATCGCGCCGCGAGCGGCATCCGCTCGGAGGTGAAGGTGCGTTCCGCGCTCCTGCGCTACCGCGTCATGGCGTGGCTGACGGGTATCGGGCTGGTCGTCCTGACCGTGGGTGTGATCCTTCGTTACGTCTTCGACAACCCCACCGGTGAGTCGATCAGCAGGGTCGTCGGACCACTGCACGGGTTCCTCTACGTCGTCCTGCTCATCACCACCTTCGACCTCGGCACCCGGGTGCGCTGGTCCTGGGGGCGGATGCTGCTGACGGCGCTCGCCGGCACGATCCCGTTCCTGTCCTTCTACGCCGAGCGCAAGAACCAGCGTTCGGTGCGCGACCAGCTCGCCCGGAATTGACGCTCTCATGACCAGCACCGGGGAGAGGCCTGCGCTGCAACGGGTTGTCGTCCATGTCGCGGTGCGTTCGCGGGCGCAGCTGCTCGTGCTGAGTGGCGGTGCGGGCGGTGGCGGCGGTGGTGGCGTGTTGCCCTGGGCGGTCCTGAGCCACGGTGAGTCGCCCGCCGCCGCCGCACACCGGGTGCTGGCTGAGGTGTCGGCGCCACCGGTACGCACGGGCACCCCGGTCGAGGTACGCGATGCCGTACGCCGGGCCGCCGGTGTGGAGGTGCCCGGTTTCGCGGACGGCGTGGACCTGCACACCGTGCACGTCGTGGTCTCGGGAGAGGTGACCGACCATGCCGCCCGCGACGTGGCGGTGTCCGGTTGGCGTTGGGAGGCGGAGCCCGGGGTGTACCCGTTGGTGGCCGACGAGGCCGTCGCGGTAGGAGTCGGGGAACTCGCGCGGCTGATCGTGCCTCCTGCGGACGGTGACGTCCCCGTGCTGCGCCAGCGCCTCGCCTGTTACGCCGTGGTCGTCAACGAGGCCGAGGAGATCCTGCTGACCCGGTTGTCCACGCTGACCCCCAGCCCGGGGCGGTGGACGTTGCCCGGTGGTGGGGTGGATCACGGGGAGCACCCCGTCGACGCGGCCGTGCGCGAGGTCCACGAGGAGACGGGGATGGACGTCGAGGTCGGGCGGTTCGTCGACCTCGGTTCCGAACACTTCACCGGACGTTCCCCGCGGGGGGTTCTCGAGGACTTCCACGCAGTGCGGTTGCTGGTCACCGCGAGGGTGCGGGAGGTACGGGTTCCCGAGGTGCTCGACGTGGGGGGTAGTACCGACCTGGGGCAGTGGGTGCCGTTGTCCGACGTCGGGGGGTTCGGCCTCGTCGGTGTCGCTCACCGTGGTGTTCAGGTTGCGTTGCGTCAACGCGAAGCGGGTTGAGGGCGCGGTTCCCGACCACCCGGGGGTTCTTGCGATGTTGAAACGCGGTGTTCACACGTAGGTAATTCCTCAGAGCAGGCTGTCACTGGCAGACTCCGCCCGTGACAGCCACCTCTGCGGAAGCGAGCTCATAAGTTCTTCTCGTCCCTCCCTTCTCGGCCCGGCCGCCGCGCTGGTCGCGGTCGCTGGTTGTCTCACGCTCGCCCCGGCCGCGACGGCCGCGGCGTCGGCTCCGGCGTCAGGTCCGATCAGCGAGATACTGCCCGCCCCAGCGGTTGGATCGGGGCAGACGCAGATCCAGATCGGTGCTTTCAACGACTTCCACGGGCGTCTGGAGGCCCCGGGCAAGACCGCTGACGGTGCTCCGATCGGGGGTGCCGCCCAGCTTGCGGGAGCTCTCGACGCGATGCGGGCCCAGCAGCCGAACACGATCGCGGTGTCGGCCGGTGACAACGTCGGTGCGTCCACCTTCACCTCGTTCAGCCAGCAGGACGCGCCGACGATCGCGGCGTTGAACGCCATGGACATCGCGGTGTCCGCGGTGGGCAACCACGAGTTCGACAAGGGGTACGCCGACCTCACCGACCGCATCGGTGTCGACGGTCGCGCGGGTGCGGGTGGCACCGCGCCGCTCGCCGACTTCCCCTACCTCGGCGCGAACGTCCTCAAGGCCGACGGGACACCGGCGATGCCCGGGTATTCGACCGCCGACGTGGGCGGTGTCAGTGTCGGGTTCATCGGTGTCATCACCCAGCAGACCCCGAGTCTCGTCTCACCCGACGGTGTCGCGGGCCTGCGGTTCACCGACCCCGTCGTCGCCGCCAACCGCGTCGCCGACATGCTCTCCGACGGTGATACCTCCAACGGTGAGGCCGACGTCCTGGTGCTGCTGGCCCACGAGGGTTCCTCGAGCACCGACTGCGCGACCGTCGCCACCGAGGGGGCATTCGGTGCGATCGTGCAGAACGCCTCCCCGCAGATCGACGCGATCATCTCCGGGCACACCCACATGCTCTACGACTGCGCGTTCCCGGTGGCGGGGAAGACCGTGGCGCGCCCCGTCGTCTCCGCCGCCTCCTACTCGCTCGCCGTGGACCGCCTCGTGATGAACGTCGACACCGCCACGGGGGACGTTCTCGCGCAGGCCCACCAGGTACTGCCCGTCCAGGGTTTCACCCCCGACCCCGACGTCGCGAAGATCGTCTCCGACGCCGTGGCCTTCGCCGCCACCGTGGGTGGGCAGCCCGTCGGCCACGTCACCGAGGACATCACCCGCGCGTTCACGGGTGGGGAGTCCGACCGGGGTTCGCAGTCGCCGCTGGGCAACCTCGTCGCCGACGCGCAGTTGCAGCAGACCAGTGGGGCCGGTGCCCAGATCGCGTTCGAGAACCCGGGCGGCGTCCGTGACGACCTGCGCTACGCCCAGTCCGGTGGCGAGGGTGACGGAGTCGTCACCTATGCCGAAGCTGCTGCGGTGCAGCCGTTCGCGAACTCAGTGGTGACGATGACGTTGACGGGTGCCCAGATCTTCGAGGTCCTCGAGCAGCAGTTCCAGCCGGCCGGGTCCTCGCGGCCGTTCCTCGCACTCGGGGTCTCGAAGGGTTTCTACTTCGTCATGGACCCCGACGAACCGGCGGGTGAGCGCATCCTGTCGGCCACCCTCGACGGCGTCGAACTCGACCCGGCGACCGGTTACCGGGTGACCGTCAACAGCTTCCTCGCCGCCGGCGGTGACAACTTCACCACCCTCGCCGAGGGCAGCGACCGCACCGAACTCGGCAGGACCGACCTCGAAGCCTTCACCGCCTACCTCGGGCTGGCACAGAACCAGGCGCTGAACGCGGACGAACCGCTGCGCTCGGCCGCCATCTCCGCGCTCGGGCCCATCGGTCCCGACGCGACACCCACCACCCCGGTCACCCCGGTGTCACCGACGGCCACCACGACTGCCCCCACCACGACTGCTCCCACCACGACCGCTCCCACCGTGACCCGCCCGACCGGCACCGCCGCGGCCACGCCGGGTTCGCTGGCGAGAACCGGGACGGACATCGCGCCCTTCGTGGTCGCGGGTGCCGCGCTGGTCGTCGCCGGTGGGTTGCTCCTCACCGCGGCGAGGCGCCGCCGCGGGGTGTGATCTCGCCGGACCGGGTCACGGGGACGATCGGGCGTGGTAGAGATCGTCGCCGGGAGACGGGAACGGCCCGCCCGGATCAGGATCCGGGCGGGCCGCGCCCACGAGGTGGTCGTCCCGAGCGTCGCCTCGCGGCGAACGGCCGCTCGTAGCGGCTGGGATGAGGCCCGGGGACACGTACCGGGACGACCACCTGTCTCAATCATCGGCACGTCCGGTCTGTTCCCTCAGCCCTGGACGAGTTCTTCTTCCTCGGTCTCGCCGTGGCGCTGGGTGGGCAGTGCCCGGTGCAGGGCCGTGCCCTCGACGTCGAGGACGGGCAGCCAGCGCAACCACCGGGGCAGCCACCATGCCGCCCGGCCCAGCAGCGCCAGCGCCGCCGGCACCACGATCATCCGGACGACGACCGCGTCGGCGAGGATTCCGATGGCCAGCGCGAAAGCGATCGGCTTGATCGTCGCGTCGCCCTCGGGGACGAAGCCCGCGAACACCGCGAACATGATGGCGGCGGCCGCGACGACGACCGGGGCGGCCAGTCGGAAACCGGAGCGCACCGCCCGGCGGGGTTCGGCGCCGTGGGCGTGCGCCTCGTGCATGCGTGAGACCAGGAACACCTGGTAGTCCATCGCGAGGCCGAACAGGATCCCGACCACGATGATCGGCGCGAGGCTCAACAGCGGCCCGGTGCTGTCGGCCCGGACGACGTCCTTGAGCCAGCCCCACTGGAACACCGCGACGGTCGCACCGAGCGATGAGCCGATGGTCAACAGGAATCCCAGCACACCGACGACCGGCACCAGGATCGACCGGAAGACCAGCACCAGCAGGAGGAACGCCAGCCCGACGACCAGCACGAGGTAGACGGGCAGGGCGTCGGCGAGGGTGGCCGACACGTCGACGCTCACAGCCGTGTTGCCCGTGACGTAGGCGCGCTCGGGGCTGTCGTCGGCGGCGATGCGATCACGGATGGCGTGGACCAGGTCGGTCGTCGCGGGGTCGTCCGGTGCCGTGGTGGGGATGACGGTGACCAGTGCTGCGCTGCCGTCGGCGTTGGGAGTCGGCGGGGTGACGGCGACCACACCGGGGAGGCCGGCCAGCTCGGTGCTGAGTTCGACACCCCGCGCGCTCGCCCCCTCACCCTGCGAATCGCTCTGGACCAGGACGAGCAGGGGGCCGGAGAACCCCGCCCCGAAGCGGTCGGAGATGAGCTTCTCGGCCTTGGCCTGGGTGCTGCCCGCGGGGAAGGTCGGGCTGAGGGTCGTCTGCAGCGAGAACACCGGCAGCGCGACGAGGACCAGGGCGAGCACGGCGAGGAGCAGGCTCGGCCAGCGGTGGACCGTGACGATGCGCGCCCAGCCGCCGAAGAATCCGCGGCCGGCTCCGTCGCTGTCCGCACCCTTCTCATCGACCTTGTCCTCGACCCCGTTCTCGCCGACCCCGTTCCCGTCGACCCCGTTCAGGGCGAGGTGGCGACCGCTCTCGTGCCGCAGGGCACGGCGGGCGGCTCGTGGCAGGGCTCGTTCCCCGATGAGGCCCAGCACGGCCGGGACCAGCGTCACGGCGACGAGGACCGCGACGACGACGGTGGCGGCCGCCGCCAGGCCCATCTCGGTGAGGAACGGGATGCCCGCGACGGCCAGGCCGGCCAGTGCGATGACGACCGTGGTGCCGGCCGTGAGGACGGCGGACCCCGCCGTTCCCACCGCCAACCCGACCGCCTCACCCACGGTGGAACCGTTGAGCAGTTCCTGCCGGAACCGGGTGAAGATGAACAGCGCGTAGTCGATCCCGACGGCCAGGCCGAGCATGACGGCGAGGATCGGCGTCGTGGACTGCAGGTCGGTGAAACCCGTGAGCGTCGTGATGCCGAGTACGCCGATCCCGACACCCACCACGGCGGTGAGCAGGTTCATCCCCGCCGCGACGAGCGAACCGTAGGTGAGCGCGAGCACGACGAGGGCGGCGACGACCCCCAACACCTCACCCGCACCGCCGATCTCGGAGACACCCTGGGTCGCGTCGCCCGTCACCTCGGCCACGAGGCCGGACGCGCGTGCGTGGGCGACCGCGTCCAGCAGGGCCTGGCGTTCATCCTCGGTGATCTCAGGTG
>JBPBQU010000538.1:0-13303 GCA_050955085.1 Janthinobacterium lividum
CCCGGCGCGCGTCCTGCTCCGCGTCGGGCGCCTACTCAGTCACCCTTGACGTTGACCACCTGACGCAACGTGTGGCGAACCTCCACGAGATCGGCGGCGTCCGCCATGACGCGGTCGATGTCCTTGTAGGCACCGGGGATCTCGTCGAGGAAGGCGACGGTGTCGCGGTACTCGATACCTCGCATCGCCTCCCGCAGTTGCTCGTGGGTGAAGCGCTTGCGGGCAGCGCTTCGACTGAATTCCCGCCCCGCCCCGTGCGGGGAGGAGTCCAACGCGAGACGGTTGCCCAACCCGGACACGACGTAGCTGGCCGTGCCCATGGAACCGGGGACGAGACCCGGACGGCCGGCGTCCGCCCGGATCGCGCCCTTCCGTGACAACCACACGTCCCGTCCGAAGTGCTTCTCCTGTGCGGTGTAGTTGTGGTGGCAGTTGATCCGCTCGGCCTCCAGCACCCCGCTGCGCCCACCCACGTCGAGGAAACGGCCGAGATCCTCGGCCACCCGGTCCATCATCTCCTCGCGGTTGAGCAGGGCGAACTGCTGCGCCCACTGCAGATCGGCGAGGTAGGCGTCGAACTCGTCCGTCCCCTCCACGAGGTAGGCGAGATCGGGGTCGGGCAGGTCGATGAACCATCGTGCGGCCAGTTCTTGGGCGATCTTGATGTGGTGGGTGGCGATGCGGTTTCCCGGCCCACGCGAGCCGGAGTGCAGAAAGAGCCACACCGTGCCCTCCTCGTCGAGGGAGACCTCGATGAAGTGGTTTCCCGAGCCGAGCGTGCCCAGTGCGAGGCGCCACTTGGGCACGAGCTGCTCACGAGACTGCGCGCGCCCGACGTGGAGAGTCTCGAGTTCAGCGACGCGCTGGGCGGCGGTGTCCGTGAGAGTTCGGTTCGCGGCCCCCGCCGACAGCGGCACGCTGCGCTCGATGGCCCGCCGCAGCACCGAGAGGTCTCGCCCCTCGAGGTCACCGGCCCGAAACTGCGTGCGGACCGCGATCATGCCGCAGCCGATGTCGACCCCGACGGCAGCCGGCATGATCGCCCCGGACGTGGGGATCACCGAACCGACCGTCGCCCCCTTGCCGAGGTGGGCGTCGGGCATGAGTGCGACGTGCGGGTACACGAACGGCATCCGCGACGTCGTCAGGGCCTGCTCGCGGGTCTTGTCCTCCAGGATCGACGCCCAGTTCACGAGCTTGTCGCTCAACCGCTCCACGATTGTCCCCTCCACCTCGTCCGACCTCAGCATCCCTGCAGCCCAACGACTATGGCGTCAGACCCGAGAATCGACGATACGGTCCCGCCAGCACGACAGCCATGGGTTTACCCCGTTTGCGCATCACACCTCCACAGCGAGTCGCCATCCGGAACCCACGCGCACCGCGATACCGGACAGCTCGAGTCGCCCGAGCACGGCATGCACCGCAGCGGGCTCCAGCCCGGCGTCCCGGACCAACCGCTCCGTGCTCGCACTCCCTCGACGCGGCAACGACTCCGCCACCTTCAACTCCTCGCGTTCCAGACCGTCGAACGGACGGACCACCACGCTGGGGATCGCCGGGGCCGGCTCCCCTCCCAGCGTGCCCAGGAGTTCGGCAGCCTCGTCCGCGCTCGTGATGCAGACCGCAGCCCGTTCACGCAGCAACCGGTGACACCCCGCCGACGCCGCCGACGTGACCGGCCCCGGTACCGCGCCGACAGGGCGCAGCAACCGTTCGGCCCGATCAGCCGTGGAGAGTGCCCCCGAGCGCCAGGCCGCCTCGACGACAACGGTTCCCGAGGTCAGAGCCGCGATCAGGCGGTTACGCTCCAGGAAGCGCCAGCGCGTCGGCGTCGTCCCGGGTGGGACCTCGCTGAGCACCACCCCTCGTTCCGTGAGCCGGTGCAGCAGCGCGGCATTGCCTGGTGGGTAACTGCGGTCCACACCGCAGGCCAGCACCGCCACACTCGCACCCCCGACGGCGAGCGCCGCCCGGTGTGCCGCGGCGTCGATCCCGAACGCGCCCCCACTCACGATGCCGAAACCACGGTCCGCGAGGCCCGCCGCGAGCTCGGCACTCATGTGCTCGCCGTACGGCGTAGAAGCGCGGGACCCCACGAGCGACGCGCTGCGGCGCACCGTCTGCGCGAGGTCCAGCGGTCCACGTACCCACAGGCAGAACGGTGCCCCGAGCGGACGCTGACCGCTGCCGTCGTGGGAGAGGTCACCCAGGGCGTCCGGCCATTCCTCGTCCCCGGGGATGAGCAGGCGGCCCCCGACCCCACGCGCGACCGCGAGGTCGGCGCCCGGGTCCACCTCGTCCAACCGGCTGCGCCAACGGTCCGGTCCGCGGCCGGTGACGACCGCCTCGAGAGCGAACACCGCGCCGACCTCGGCCACCAGCTGGGCAGCCTGGGCATCACCCGGTTCGGCAAGTCGACTCCAGGCGGCCCGGGCGAGGCGTTCGTCCTCCATCGCCTCCCACAGCGCGGGTGGTACCCGCCGTCGTGGACCGGGCGGTTCCGGTTGGACCGCGTCCCGCACAGCTCGTCCACCGTTCACACCGGCACCGCCACAGCACCACGCAGGGCCAGCGCCCGGCCGACGTCGTCGCGTTGTGGCACCGGGGCGCCGCGCAGGTCGGCCACCGTCCACGCCAGACGCAGCACCCGGTCGACGCCGCGCAACGTGAGGACGCCTCGCTCCAGGGCCCGGTCGAGGTCGGTGGTCACCGCGGCCGGCAGCCGCAGCGGACCCCGCAGGAGCGGCCCACGCAGGTCACCGTTGGTACGTACGCCGTGGCGGGTGAGCCGTTCCTCCTGCACACCACGAGCCGCGAGCACCCGGGCGGCGACGGTCGTCGTGGGTTCCCCGGACAACCCCTCCGCGACGTCGGCCCGGGTGACGGCGTGCACCTGGATCTGGACGTCGACACGGTCCAGCAACGGCCCGGACAGCTTGGCGGCGTAACGTCGACGGGCCTGCGACGTGCAGGTGCAGTCCAGGGCCTTGCCGACCGCGCGCCCACAGGGGCAGGGGTTGGCGGCCAGCACCAGCTGGAACCGCGCCGGGTAGCGCGCCGCGCCGCGGGCACGGTGCAGGACGAGCTCCCCGTGTTCCAACGGTTGCCGCAGCGCCTCGAGCACCCGACTCTCGAACTCCGGAGCCTCGTCGAGGAAGAGCACCCCGCGGTGGGCGCGCGAAACCGCGCCCGGGCGCGGAACTCCTGTCCCACCGCCCACGACCGAGGCCACCGATGCCGTGTGGTGGGGATCCTCGTAGGGCGGGCGGGTGATGAGTGCGGGACCACCCGCACGACGTCGCAGAGCGCCCGCGATCGAGTGCACCGCAGTCACTTCGAGTGCCGAGTCGGCATCGAGGTCGGGCAGCAGCCCCGGCAGGCGCGCCGCCAGCATCGTCTTGCCGGCCCCGGGCGGGCCGCTCATGAGCAGGTGGTGGGCACCGGCGGCGGCGACCTCGAGGGCGAAGCGCGCCTCCAGCTGCCCGACGACGTCGGCCATGTCCGGTGCCGCGCCATCGCTGACCCGTGGCGGCGCGGTGAAGGTCGTGGGCGCGTCGGGTAACTCCAGGGGTGGATCACCGCGGTAGTCGGCGACGAGCTGCGCGAGCCAGCGCACCCCGCGCACCGACACCCCGGGGACGAGTGCGGCCTCGTCGGCGGTCGCCTCGGGGACGACGACCCGCTTGACCCCGGCGCGGGCCGCGGCGAGGACCGCGGGCAGGACCCCGTCCACCGCGCGCACACTGCCGTCGAGCCCGAGCTCGCCGAGGTGAACGGTGTCGACCGACGCCTCGGCCGGGAGCACCCCGGCAGCGGTCAGCGTGGCGATCGCCACGGCGAGGTCGAAACCGGATCCGGACTTGGGCAGCGTCGCCGGCGAGAGATTGACGGTGATGCGCTGCAAGGGTAGTGAGTAGCCCGAGTTGGCGGTGGCCGCTCGGACCCGGTCCTTCGCCTCGTGCAGCGACGCGTCGGGGAGCCCGACGAGCACGAAGGCCGGCAACCCTGGGGAGATGTCCGCCTCGACCTCCACCAGGTGTCCGTCGAGACCGACGAGACCCACCGCGAGGGCGCGCGCGAGCGCCATCAGCCGATCCCCCGCAGGTGCTCGACCCGCGCGGCCCCGCGCCCGCTCAGCGTCACGGCCACCACGTCGAGACGGACCAGAGCGGGGTGGGACGTGGCGTGCGCGGAGAGCCACTCACCGGTGAGCTGGCGCAGTCGCCTCACCTTCGCCGGGGTCACCGCCTCGACCGCGGCACCCGCCCGCTCGCTACGCCGCGTCTTGACCTCGCACACAACGAGGCAGTCACCGTCGCGGGCGACGATGTCGATCTCACCCACCGCGCAGCGCCAGTTGGTCTCCAGCACCGTCATGCCCAGCTCGGTCAACCGCCGCGCGGCCACCCGTTCCCCGTACCGGCCGACGCCGTCCTTCGCGCGCATGCGCACCACCTCCGGTCGCCACTGTCGGGGGCGGTCGGTGGTGTTGGCGGTGCGAGGGCTTCAGCTGTGGAGAACCTGCCCGCGGGTCGGCCTGTGGAGACCGCGGCACCCGGTCACGGTGAGTCGGGGACCTCGATCTCGCGCTTCTGCAGCTCCTCGACGTTGACGTCCTTGAACGTGACCACCCGGACATCACGCACGAACCGGGCGGGACGGTAGACGTCCCACACCCACGCATCGTGCAGCGTCAGCTCGAAGTAGGTCTCCCCGTCCGCGGTGCGCACCTGGAGGTCGACGGAGTTGGCCAGGTAGAAGCGGCGTTCCGTCTCGACCACATAGGAGAACAGCGACACCACGTCGCGGTACTCGCGGTAGAGCTGCAGCTCCATCTCGGTCTCGTAGTTCTCGAGGTCCTCTGCGCTCACAGGACCATCATGCCTTCCGTGCGCTCGCCGGGCAGCAGCCCGGCTGCCTCGCGCGGGGTGGGTGGGACGAGGCCGGGCAACCGCCAGCTGCGACGGTGCTGCGGGGAACTGCCGTGGGTCGCCAGCGCCTGGAAGTGCTCCGGGGCGCTGTACCCCTTGTTGCCGGCCCAGCCGTAGTGCGGGAAGTCCTCGTGGCGCCGGGTCATGATCGCGTCCCGCGTGGTCTTGGCCAGGACGCTGGCGCCCGCCACCGCCGCGCACGACATGTCGGCCTTGATCCGCGTCGTGACGACGGGGGCGTCACAGGGCAGGGCAGGCGTCGCGTCCAGACCTCCGGGGAGCTCGAAAAGGGACGGCTCCCGCGGGTCGCTGAGCCAGTCGTGGTTTCCGTCGAGGATGAGGACAGCGGGCTGGACGGGCAGTTGCGCGAGCGCGCGGCGACCGGCGAGACGCAGCGCCGCGATGATCCCGATCCGGTCCAACTCCTCGGGTTCGGTGTGCCCCACCGCCCAGGCGACGGCCCACCGTGCGACCTTCGGGGCGAGTGTGTCGCGCGCCCTCGGGGTGAGCAGCTTGGAGTCGCGCAGGCCGGTGGGGGCCGTGCGGGTGGTCTCGTCCACGAGGAGGACACCCACGGAGACCGGTCCGGCCAACGCACCGCGGCCCACCTCGTCCATGCCGGCCACCAGCGAGTGACCGGCGCGCAGCAGTCGGCGTTCGATCCGCAAGGACGGCGGTGTCGCGGGTGAGGGGTGGGGGCGGTGCGCAGCAGCCGGCTTCATGAGGACCCCGACGGTGCCGGAACGTCGTCGAAGGCCGACGGTCTCCCGAGCCATGACCAGTGCGGGACGGGCCAGACCACGGCATCGGCCCGCCCGACGACGTGGTCGATCGGGACGAAACCGCCGTAGGGCTTGTCCCGGTTGAAGCGCGAGTCGGCGGACTCGGCGCGGTTGTCCCCCATGACCCACAGCTCCCCGGCGGGCACGGTGACGTCGAACGTCTCGCTGCTGGGTTGCGCGCCCGGGAAGAGATAACCCGACTCGGCGATGGAGACGCCGTTGATCGTCAGAGCCCCCTGGGGATCACAACAGACGACGTGGTCACCGGGCAGGCCGATGACACGTTTGATGAGGTGCTCGTCGGAGTCCTCGGGCAGTAACCCGACGAAGGTGAGTGCGTCCGCCACGATCCTGCCGACGGCACTGCGCGAGGGCGGCACCGCCGGGTCCAGCCAACCACCGGGATCGGCGAAGACGACGACGTCACCGCGGGCCAGGTCGAAGGGTCCGGGGGTCAGCTTGCTGACGACCACCCGGTCGCCGATGTCGAGCGTCTGCTCCATCGACTGCGAGGGGATGAAGAAGGCCTGCAGCAGGAACGTCTTCACCACCAGGGAGACGACGAGCGCGACGACCACGACGAGCACGGTCTCCGTGGTCGCAGCCAACAGGCCGTCCCCGAAGGAGCGACGGGCACGGTTGCCGCGCAGGGGCCGACGGACCGCGCGACGACCTCGCCTACCGGCTGGGCGACGCACCCCCGCATCCCCGGTGTGCTGCGCCTGCGCGGGGTGATCCGCACTCACGAGGTACCTCCCTGCCCGTTGATCCGGTCGACCGTTCGCCAGGCGGACGACGGCCAGCTGACGACGACCACCCGACCGATGACGTCGTCCACGTCGATCGTCCCCCCGCCGGGGGATCCGAGGTGCGAACGGGAGTCCACGGAATCGCTGCGGTGGTCACCCATCACCCATACCCGGCCGTCGGGGACCTCGATGTCGAAGCGGAGGTCGCTCGGTGCGTCCCCCGGGTAGAGGTAGGGCTCCTCGAGGGGTCGACCGTTCACCAGCAGGCGGCCATGGTCATCGCAGCAGGTGATCCGGTCACCGGGAAGGCCGATGACCCGCTTCACGAAGTCGCTCTCCCCCGGCCGGAAGCCGAGTACCTTTCCCGCGGCGGAGCCGATCCTGGCGAGGCCTACCGGCTCGGGAGGGGCCGGTACGAAGGTCCCCGAACCATCGAAGACGACGACATCACCGCGACGGACCTCGGAATGTCCCACCCGCCACACCAGGACGCGCTCCCCGGGCGAGAGGGTGGGTCGCATCGACTCCGAGGGGATCGAGAAGGTCTGTACCACGAACGTCCGTAGCAGCAGGGCCACCAACAACGCGAGCGCGAGCGCGATGAGCACCGAACTCCCAGGCAGGCGCCGACGCGTCCCGGGAGGCAGCGGCGGCTGGGTCGTCGTCACGAAGCTCCTGCAGGTGCGGTGTCCGGGCTGGGTCGGTGCGCCGCTGGACGGGTCATGGGCAGCTGGAGTCTAGTCGGCGCCGCAGGGAGCAGCAGCCTCGACATGGGGCATCCCGGACGCGAACGAGCCGGGCCCCGACTGCGGGAACCCGGCTCGATCATGAAACGTGTCGCGTCAGCCGCGGGGCTCGCGACGCTCCTTGATCTTGGCTGCCTTACCGCGCAGGTCGCGCAGGTAGTAGAGCTTGGCGCGCTTGACGTCACCACGGGTGACGACCTCGATCTTGTCGATGATCGGGGTGTGCAGCGGGAAGGTCCGCTCCACGCCGACACCGAAACTGACCTTGCGGACGGTGAAGCTCTCCCGCACACCACCACCGGTGCGACGGATCACGACGCCCTTGAAGACCTGGACGCGGGAACGGTTGCCCTCGACCACCTTCACGTGGACGTTGAGGGTGTCCCCGGGACGGAAGGCCGGGATGTCGGTGCGCAGACTGGCTGCATCGACGCTGTCGAGCACATGCATGGTGTCGCTCTTTTCCCCTACCGGCGCCACAGGTCATCGGCGTGGTGATGGTCCCGTGACGTCTGTGCCCGTTCCGGTGCGCCCCCTGCGGCAGGCGCCCCGCCCGCCGCCCGGAGGCAGCGGTCACCGGCCGTCACGGCTGGTTCGTTGGTGTCGGCTGCTCAGTCTGCCACAGCGGCCGGTTGCGCACGGAATCCGTACTCCTCGCCGGGTACGAAACCCTCCTCCGCGAGCACCACGAGGTCCGCCCGGTCACACCGTCCCGGGTCCAACCCTGCGATCAGGTCGGGCCGGCGTCGCGCGGTGCGGCGCAAGGCCTCGTCGCGTCGCCAGCGATGCACCGCGCCGTGGTTCCCGCTCGTGAGCACGGGCGGGACCTCGAGCCCGCGCCAGCTCGCGGGCTTGGTGTAGGCGGGATGCTCCAACAGGTTGTCGTGCTCGTCGGCGTGGCTTTCCTCCGCCAGGCTCGCGGCGTTGCCGACGACCCCGGGCAGCAGTCGTGCGACCGCCTCCACGACCACCAGGACGGCCACCTCACCGCCGTTGAGCACGTAGTCACCGAGGGAGACCTCACGTACCCGTACCCGCTCGCCGTAGTGCTCCACGACCCGGGCGTCGATACCTTCGTAGCGCCCGCAGGCGAAGACGAGCCAGGGTTCGGCGGCCAGCTCGACGGCCATGGCCTGGGTGAAGACCGCACCGACCGGGCTCGGGACCAGCAGGACCGGCCCACCCGAGCGCGCACCCGGTGGCGCATCGTCGAGAACGGCGTCGAGGGCCTCACCCCACGGTTCGACCTTCATGAGCAGTCCTGCACCACCGCCGTAAGGGGTGTCATCGACCGTCCGGTGCCGATCGTGGGTGTGCTCGCGCAGGTCCCGCACCCGGACATCGAGCAGTCCCTGCGTCTGCGCCTTGCCGATGAGGCTCAGGGACAGCGGCTGCAGGTACTCACCGAAGATCGTGACGACGTCTACCCGCACGCTCAGCCCTCGGAACCCAGGGCAGCGACGGGGTCGGGCTCGTCCCCGGGCAACTCCACGAACAGACCCCCCGGCGGGTCCAGCACCACCCGGCGGCGGCGGATGTCGACCGTCGGCACCAGACGCGTCACGAACGGGACGAAGACGTCACGCCCGTCGCTGCCCGTCACCACCAGCAGATCCTGCGCCATTCCCGTGAGAAGGTCCTTCACGGTGCCGAGCGTGGTTCCGTCAGCCGTCACGGCGGCCAGGCCGCGCATCTGGTGCGGATACCAGGAGTCACCGTCGTCCTCGGCGGCCTCCGAGACGTCGACCAGGAGCAGCGTGTTGCGCAGCGCCTCGACGGCCTCACGACCCAGGACCTGCCTGAAAGCCACCAGCAAGGTGCCGTTGTGCCAGCGCGCGGACTCCACGGTCAGGGGTCCGACGTTCGCGGGGTCGGTCACCAGGACGGCGCCGGGCACGAACCGCTCGTCCGGCGCATCGGTGCGCAGCTCGACGGTGACCTCACCGCGCACCCCGTGCGGGCGCCCGATACGGGCGACGACGTACTCCACTAGCGCTCCTCGGCCTGCTGCTGACGGGTTTTACAGGTGGTGACGATCACCGGTCGAGATGGACTGACGAACCGGCTGAGAACACAGGAGCGCCGGGGTCGCAGTGCTGCGACCCCGGCGCTCCCGATGGATCCGGTGAACCTCAACCCGATGTCATCGCCGGTCGACGTCGACGAGATCGACGCGGACCGGGCGACCGTCGGCCAGCGCTGCGACCACGGTGCGGAGAGCTTTCGCCGTCCGCCCCGCTCGGCCGATGACCCGGCCGAGATCCTCCGGGTGCACGCGGACCTCGAGCAACGACCCGCGACGCAACGTCTTCGACGTCACGCTCACGTCGTCCGGGTGCCCGACGATGCCGCGCACCAGGTGCTCGAGAGCGTCCGCGAGCACCGGTTCAGCTCTCCGACGAGGCGGTGTCCGCGTTCACGGTGTCAACACTCACGGGGTCGGCGCTCACGGTGTCCGCAGCGGCCGGAACCGGGGCGACGACCTTCGCCGGAGCGCCGGCCGGGACCGGCTTCGTGTTCGGCGTGGGCACCCGGTAGGTGCCCTCGGTGCCCGGCAGGCCCTTGAACTTCTGCCAGTCACCGGTCACCTTGAGCAGCGCCGCGACCTGCTCGGTCGGCTGCGCGCCGACGCCGAGCCAGTACAGCGCACGCTCGGACTTGATCTCGATCGTCGAGGGGTCCGTCATCGGGTTGTAGAGGCCGATCTCCTCGATCGCCCGACCGTCTCGCTTGTTGCGCGAATCGGCCACGACGATGCGGTAGTGCGGCGCACGCATCTTGCCCATGCGCTTCAAACGGATCTTGACTGCCACGTGGAGGTATCTCCTGAATCTGGGGTGGTCGAGCCTCGTCGCTCGGTGTGGGGACGCCGACCTAAAAGGCTCAGGGACGCGATCGGCCGAGGTGAGAGGGACCTCGGACGTTCGAGTGCTCCAACATTCTGCCAGAGGTCGCGTCTGCTCTCGACCGCACTGCGTCGCCGCATGCTCCCGGTGTCACCGCACGATCCCCGGTGTGACCGCACGATCCCCGGTGTGACCGCACGATCCCCGGTGTGACCGCACGATCCCAGGTGCGACCGCGGGGTCCTCGGCCTGACCGCAGGGGTCCTCGGTCAGGGAAGGCGGCGACCCCGCAGGAAGACAGCCCGCGGTGTGCGCAGGGTGGCGAGCTCTCCCCGGGGGTCCTTCTCGAGCACCAGGAGGTCTGCACTGGCGCCCTCGACCAACCCCGGGACGCCCAACCAGTGCCGTGCCGCCCAGGTGGCGGCGTCGAGCGCGGCGACCTGCGGCAGGCCCGCTGCGACGAGTGCGTCGACCTCATCGAGGATCCGCCCGTGAGCCAGGGTGCTCCCCGCGTCGGTGCCGGCGTAGATCGGGACCCCGGCCGCGTACGCCTCGGCCAGGGTGTCGCGCGACCGTGCGTGCAGCGCCCGAAGGTGCGCCGCATAGACAGGGAACTTCTGCTCCCCGCGCGCGGCGATCTCGCCGAAGGTCTCGATCTGGATGAGAGTCGGGGTCAGCGCGACCCCTTGCGCCGCTGCGACCGCGATCGTCTTACTGCTCAACCCGGTGCCGTGCTCGATGCCGTCGACCCCGGCCGCCAGTAGCTCCTCGAGGCCGTCCTCACCGAAGTGGTGGACGGTGATGCGCGCACCGAGGGCATGCGCGGCCGCCACCCCCGCCTGCAACACCTCGGATGGCCAGCACGGGGCGAGATCACCGCTCCCACGCTCGATCCAGTCCCCCACCAACTTCACCCAACCGTCGCCGCGCCGTGCTTCGGCACGCACGAACTCGACGAGGTCCTCGGGCTCGATCTCGTGCGCGAGACCTCGTAGATAGCGGCGCGTCCGCGCGATGTGGCGACCCGCCCGGATGATGCGCGGCAGGTCGTCGCGCGCATCGATCCAGCGGGTGTCGGAAGGGGATCCGGCATCGCGCAGCAACAGCGCACCGGAATCGCGATCCGTCAGTGCCTGCTGCTGCGCCACCTCGATCGGGACGACCCCGTGCGGGCCGAGGCCGACGTGGCAGTGCGCGTCGACGAGCCCCGGCAGCACCCAACCGCTCAGCTCCGTGGTGCTCACCCCGAGGGGACGCTCGAAGGTCAGCCGAGCACCGACCACCCAGGCCTCGTCGCGGACCTCTTCCGGCCCGAGAAGGAGCGGACCGCTCAGGTGGGTGACGTCCCCGAGCCTCACGACCACGGCTTCAGCGGCCGAGGAACTTGTCGAATCCCTTCGGCAGGTTCAGGTCGGCCGGATCGAAACCCTGCTCGGGGTCGGGCAGGCCGAACGCGGAACCGGCGTTCTGCTGCGCCCCGACGGAGCGCGCCGTGGCGGCGTCCTGCTCCTGCTGGGCGCGCCGGGCCGGGTTCCCGCTCTTGCCCTTCTTGCCCTTCTGGGCGGCGATCCGGGCCTTCTGCTTCTTCGACGCCCCCCCGGCGACACCGGGCATCCCCGGGATGCCGGGCAGACCCCCGGCCATCCCGTTGCGCATCTGACGCATCATCTTCTGCGCCTGCCCGAACCGTTCGAGCATGCCGTTGACCGCTGAGGCGCTCTGTCCACAGCCCGCGGCCACCCGGGCCCGGCGCGAACCGTTCATGATGCGTGGCTGACGCCGCTCCAGCGGGGTCATGGAACGCACCATGGCCTCGATGCGGTCGAACTCGCGCTCGTCGAACGCGTCGAGCTGGTCGCGCATCTGCGCCATCCCCGGCAACATCCCGAGCATCTTCTTCAGCGAACCCATGTTGCGGACCGCGTTGAGCTGCTGGAGGAAATCGTCGAGGGTGAAGTCCTCGTCGGCGGCGAACTTGGCCGCCATGGCCTCGGCCTGCTCGGCGTCGAAGGCCCTCTCGGCCTGCTCGATGAGGGTGAGGACGTCACCCATGTCGAGGATGCGTGAAGCCATCCGGTCGGGGTGGAACAGCTCGAAGTCGTCGAGCTTCTCCCCAGTCGAGGCGAACATCACGGGCCGACCGGTGACCTCGCGCACCGACAACGCGGCCCCACCACGGGCGTCACCGTCGAGCTTGGTGAGGACGACGCCGTCGAAGCCGACACCGTCGCGGAAGGCCTCCGCGGTCGCCACCGCGTCCTGCCCGATCATGGCGTCGAGGACGAAGAGGACCTCGTCGGGGCGGACGGCGTCACGGATGTCGATCGCCTGTTGCATCATCTCGGCGTCCACGCCCGTACGACCGGCGGTGTCGACGATGACCACGTCGTAGTGCTGACGCTGAGCGTGTTCGAGACCGCGCTGGGCGACCGAGACCGGGTCACCGACCCCGTTGCCGGCCTCGGGGGCGAAGACGTCGACCCCCGCACGCTCGCCGGTGATCTGCAGCTGGTTGACGGCGTTGGGACGCTGCAGGTCGCAGGCCACGAGCAGCGGCCGGTGATCCTGGGTCTTGAGCCAGCGACCGAGCTTGCCGGCCAGCGTCGTCTTCCCGGCGCCCTGCAGACCCGCCAGCATGATCACCGTGGGCGGGTTCTTCGCGAACCGCAGCCGGCGGGTCTCCCCGCCGAGGATCTGGACGAGCTCCTCGTTGACGATCTTGACGACCTGCTGGGCCGGGTTGAGGGCCTGCGAGACCTCCGCCCCCGTCGCCCGCTCACGGACGGCGGCGGTGAACTGGCGCACCACCGGCAGCGCGACATCCGCGTCGAGCAGCGCACGGCGGATCTCACGGACCGTCGCGTCGACGTCTGCCTCGGAGAGCCGCCCCTTGCCGCGCAGGGACTTGAAGGTCGCGGTGAGGCGGTCGGAGAGGGTGGCGAACACAGAGACAGCCTAACGGGAGGTGAGCGCAGCGAACCCGTCAGCTCCGTGTCAGGGGTGCGAGGGCACTTCTGCCGCATCGGAGAGGACCTGGATGGCGATCGCCACCCGGGGCGGGGAGAGCCGCTCCCCCGACTGCTCCGCCAGGTAGAGCACGTCGACGGCCTGCGCCGCATAGGTGGCCACATGGGCCGAACGGATGTCGATGTCCTCCCCCGCGAGTGCCCGTCCGAGAGCGTGCAGCAACCCCGGCCGGTCGGCGGCGCGGACCTCGAGCACGGTGGCCCGCTCCGAGGCGCCGGG
>JBPBQU010000539.1:0-12840 GCA_050955085.1 Janthinobacterium lividum
GTGCCGGTGCTCGCGGTGCTGCTCGTGCTGCGCCACCCCGCGGCCCGTGCGCTGGCCGCGGGGACGGGGGTTGCCGGGCTGCTCGCGGTGATCGCGGCGCTGCTGACCTCGCGGCCCTACCTCGCCAGCATCGCCGGGTCGCTGCTGCCGCTCGTCGCCGGGCTCGTGGTGCTCGCCCTGGTGTGCGGGGTTCTCGTGCGGCTGGCGCGCACGGGTCGGCTGGCGCGTCGTCGTGGGCTGACCTCACCGCGCCTGGGGCCCGTCCTCGCCGGAGCCCTGGCGCTCGTGCTGCTGGTGCTCGCGAGCCGCCCGCTGTGGCTGGTGGTGCGTCAGGACCCGGCGGACTCCGGCAGCAAACTCGTCGCGGCGCTCCAGCAGGCGCAGGGGCTCCGGATCGACGGCGGACGCACCTACGCGGAGCACTCCATCGACTGGATCGCCTGGTATTCCGGCTGGCCGCTCGTCGCGCTGGCCGGTGCGGGCGCGGTCGTCGCCCTGCTGCGGCTGGTCCCCGCCCTGCAGGGCCGCACGCCGCTACCGCCGTGGTTCGCGCCCTACGTCATCGCGATCGGCTCCACGCTGCTGACCCTCTACCGCCCGGGGATCACTCCCGACCACCCCTGGGCCGATCGCAGGTTCGTCGTCGTCGTCCTGCCCGCGGTGGTGGTGTTCGCCATCGCCGCGATCGCCTGGATCACCGCGCGGTTGCCGGCCGCGGTGGCGCGCGTCCTGCCGGTGCGCGAACCCGGTGACCGGGTCGTGCCGATGGTCGCCGTCGTCGTGCTGGCCGTGCTGGTGGTGCTGCCGGCCGTGCTCGCGACGGCCCCGGTCGCGGCCCAGCGCACCGAGCGGGGTGAGGTCGCTGCTGTGGAGCGGGCGTGTTCGTCCTTCGCTGCGGGTGACGTGGCGATCGCGGTCGACTCTCGCGCGCGCAACGAATGGCCGCAGGTGCTGCGCGGGACGTGCGGGGTGCCGAGCGCGTCCATCGTCGTCTCCACCGCGGTCGGTGCGATCGGCTCGCCGCAGTACCTGGCCACGCTCACTGCCGCGATCGAGCGCGAGTCCGCCCGGGTGCGGCTGGCGGGACACACCCCGGTCCTGGTCGCGGCGGGTGGCGCCGCGGACGCCGTGCAGACGTTGCGCGGGCTCGGCGTCGCCGACCCCCGGGTCGTGAGCGACCTACGGACCGCGGAGGACGAACGTGTCCTGGAGGAGCGTCCCGACGGTGTGCAGTTCATCGACGTCCGGCTCGTCACCGGCCTGGCACCGTGACGCTGCGCAGCTGCTGCTTCTCGGGATGCGGCGGTTGTGAGAGGTGGCGGTTGTGAGATGTGGCGTTTGTGAGATGTGGTGTTTGTGAGATGTCGGGCCACGACACGGCGTGCCGCAGCGCGGCCGTAGGTAAGCTCCACACCGCCATGGCTCCCCAACTCCCCCTCGAAGACGTGCTGCCCGTTGCCTCGACGCCCGCGGGCACCCCCGTCGCGCCGATCGCCACGATCGTGCTGCCCTGCTACAACGAGGAGGCGCACGTCCTGCTGGAGATCCAGCGGATCACCAAGGCGATGGACGCGGACGGCATGCCGTACGAACTCCTCGCGGTCGACGACGCCTCCTCCGACGACACCCTCGCCGTGCTGCGCGAGGCGGAGCTGCAATACCCCCACCTCAAGGTCATCGCGTTCCGACGTAACGGTGGTTCGGGAACGGTCCGTCGCATCGGGACGCAACTGGCCCGCGGCGAGATCGTGGTCTGGACCGACGCCGACATGACCTACGAGAACGACCGCATCCCCGAGATGGTCCGGATGCTCCTCGAGGACGACTCCTACGACCAGGTCGTCGGTGCGCGTACGAGCGAGGAGGGCACCCACAAGGCGCTGCGGGTCCCGGCCAAGTTCGTCATCCGCAAGGTCGCCGAGGTGCTCGCCAAGCAGAAGATCCCGGACCTCAACTCGGGGTTGCGCGCCTTCCGCAAGGAGGTGTCGTTGCCCTACCTGCGGTTGCTGCCGCCGGGGTTCAGCTGCGTCACGACGATCACGCTGGCGTTCCTCTGCAACCAGCACGACATCAAGTACGTGGCGACGTCGTACGCCAAGCGGGCGGGCACCTCGAAGTTCCACTTCGTGAAGGACGCCTACCGCTACATCCTGCAGGTGCTGCGGATGGTCATGTACTTCGAACCGCTGCGCGTGCTCATGCCGCTGGCGCTGTTCCTCTTCGGCCTCGGTTTCGTCAAGGCCGTGACCGACATGTTCCGGCATCTCTTCTACTTCCCGGCGAACACCGTGCTGCTGCTCGTCTCGGGCCTGCTCATCGGGTCGGTCGCGCTGCTCGCCGACCTCGTCGTACGTTCGAGGGACTCGGTGTGAGCGCCATGTATTCCGAAGAACCCCCTGCGCGGCATCGCATCGCCGTCGTCGGTCCGGCCCACCCCGCCAAGGGGGGCACGGCCGTGCACACCACGGAACTCGCCCGCCACCTCGCACAGTCGCCCGGTGCAGACGTCAAACTCGTCTCGTGGGAGCGGCAGTACCCCGCGGCCCTCTACCCGGGGGACCTCCACGTCCCCGGCGGGGTCCCCGAGGTCCCGGAGTTCACGCCCACGATCCGTTCGCTGACCTGGAGTTCCCCCACGTCCTGGGTGCGCACCGGCGCACACGTCGCCGAGGCCGACCTCGTGGTCCTCACCCACGTCGTCCCCGTCCAGGTGCCGGCCCTGCTGGGCGTCCTCGCGGGGATGAGGTCCGCGCGTGGTGCCCGCGCGACGGGTGTGTGGACCTCGGGTGCCCCGAGTTCGGGCGCCCCGAGTTCGAGGGCCCCGAGTTCCAGGGCCAAGACGGTCGTCGTCGCGCACAACGTGCTTCCGCACGAGACCCGGCCCGGGGACGCCCGGCTCGTCCGCCGGCTGTTCGCTGCCGTCGACGGGGTGGTCGTGCACTCCTCCGAGCAGGCCGCCCTCGCCCACGCGCACGGGGCCCGCCACGTCGAGGTGGCCGACCTTCCGCCACATCTGCCCGGCGGTCCACGCCTGCCGACCGACACCCAGGGCCGGACCCAACCCCAGACCGGGTCGAGCGTGGCTCGGGACGGTGGTGTCCGGTTGCTGAGCCTGGGTGTGGTGCGCGACTACAAGGGTGTCGACCTGCTGTTGCAGGCCCTGCGCGAGGTCCACCTCAGCGGTATCGACGTCCGACTCACCATCGCCGGGGAGCTGTGGGGCGACGCGGGACGGCGCGTGCGCGAGCTGGTCGCGGCTCCCGGACTACGCGGTCACGTGACGCTGCGCGAGGGTTACGTCCCCGCGGCCGACTTGGCCGGTCTGCTCGCCCAGCACGATGCGCTCGTCCTGCCCTACCGCTCGGCCACGGCCTCGCAGAACGCCCTGCTGGCCTTCGCCCACGGCCTTCCCGTGCTCGCGACCCGTACGGGGTCCTTCGCGGCGCAGGTCCGCGACGGTGTCGACGGGGTCCTCGTCGAACCCGACAGCGTCCCCGCCCTGGTCGAGGGGCTGCGCCGGATGACCGACGGTGGTCTGCGCGAGCTGCGCGCGGGGGTCGAGGCCCCTGACCTCGAGGAGCCATGGGACCGCTACCTCCACGCGGTCGAGGAGGCCTCGCACGGCGGCACCCCGGCCGCGCCGCCCGGTGGGGCGCTGCTGGCGCTGGCCAAGCGCGGCGCGGAGTTCGGTCTGTGGGCCCGGGTCGGCGTCCAGCGCCGGGTGGGGGAGCAGCTCGGCGCGCGCGAGCTGGCCGCCCCGCCGGCGCGGCGTGCCGTCCCGAGCGGGATCCCGCGTACGGGTGTGCTGCAGGACCTCGCCGAGGTCGCCGACGCCGTCGCGCAGACGAAGCGGCTGCGGTTGCCCGCCCACCCGGACGCGCCGAAGAACTGGGACGCGCTCGGTGCGGTCGGCGCGATCCTCACCCTCGCCGACGACGGATCGCGCACCGCGCGGGTGCTCGACGCGGGGAGCGCGCGCTACTCGCCCGTACTCCCGTGGCTGCGGTTGTACGGGTTCGGTGCCCAGCGTGGCGCGCTGGCCGGGATCAACCTCGAGTTCGGCGCCACCGTCCACCGGGACGGGGTCGAGTTCCGCCACGGCGACGTGACGGCAACCGGTTTGCCCGACGCCGGCCTCGACGCGGTGACGTGCATGTCGGTCATCGAGCACGGGGTGCCCGTCGAGGCCTTCCTGGCGGAGACGGCGCGGATCCTGCGACCGGGCGGGGTGCTGGCGCTGTCCACCGACTACGACCAGTCACCGCCGGACACGACGGGGGTCACCGCCTACGGTGCGCCCGTCATCATCTTCTCCCCGGCCGACCTCCGCGATCTCGTCGAGTCGGCGTCCTCCGTCGGGCTCGACCTGGTGGGTGAGCTGAGCGACGAAGTGCTCGCCCACGACGGACGGCCCGTGCACTGGAAGCGGACGGGTCTGGACTACACGTTCGTCCTGCTCACGTTCATCCGACGCTGAGTGGGCGCCGCCGTCCTCCCGCGGGTGTTGAGCCTGCTCCGCTCCAAGGTCGTGCGGGTCGCCTTCCTGCTCGTGGCGCTCGTCCTCGCGGGGGCTTACGTCGTGCGCGAACGGAGCGCGATCGCGGACGCCGCCGCGCGCCTCGACGTCGGTTCGGTGCTGCTCGCGCTGCTGTGCTCCCTCGCCAACGTCGCGCTGTCGGGTGCGAGCTGGCGTGCCGTGCTCACCGACCTCGGCTCACCCCTGGGGTGGCGGGCCGCGTCCCGGGTGTTCTTCATCGGCCAGCTCGGTCGCTACATCCCCGGCACGGTGTTCCAGTTCCTCGCCCAGGCGGAGTTGGCGCGTGATCACGGGGTGCCGCGGCGGCGCACCGCCTCAGCCCTCGCGGTCGCGCTGCTGGTCTCCATGACGACGGCCTCGCTGCTGGTCACGGGGGTGCTGCCGGTGGCTCTCTCCGTCGGTTCCACCGGCGGACTCGGCGATCTCGACGGTTGGGAGTGGACGAGCTGGCTCCGGTTGCTCACCCCTGTCCTGCTCGTGCTCCTGATACCCGCGGTCCTCAACCCGCTGCTGCGCGTGGTGTTGAACATCGCCCGCCAGCCGCCCCTGGAACACCCGCTCACGGGGCGCGGACTCCTCGCCTCGGCCGGTTGGGCGCTGCTGTCCTGGCTCGCCGTCGGGCTGCAGGTGTTCGTCCTGTCCCGGGCGGTCGGCGCTGACCTCGACCCTGCATCCATGGTGGCGCTCGCGGTCGGCGGTTACGCGCTGGCCTGGCTCGTGGGGTTCCTGGTCATCTTCGCGCCGGCTGGTGCGGGTGCGCGCGAGGTCGTCCTCGGGGCCGTGGTCGCGCTCGCCGTGGGCGGGGGTGGGGCGACGGTCGTCGTGTTGGGTTCGCGAGTCCTGCTGACGCTCGCCGACCTGCTGCTCGCCGCGTCCGCGCTGCTCGGGGCCCGTTCCCTGTCGGCCCGTTCTCCAGGGACCAGGTCTCGCGTGGAACCGGACGAACCCGACGAGGGTGCCTGACCCAACCCCGTGGTGCCCGTTCCGCTGCGACCCTCCGCCGCTTACCGTGGTGTCGTGAGTGTCCAGCCCAGTGCGGAGTCGGCCAGTGCAGCGCTGGAGATGCGCTGGCGACCGGGCCGTCCGGTCGGGGTGCACGTCACCCTGGCGGTGTTGCGCCGCGGGGCGGGGGACCCGACCTATCGCCGTGATCCGGACGGTTCGGTGTGGCGCGCCACCCGAACCCCCGAGGGGCCGGTGCTGCTGCGGGTCCGTGCCCGCCCGGCCGACGCCGAGGTCGAGGCGAGCGCGTGGGGCCCGGGGGCGTCCTGGGCGCTGGACGGGGTTCCCGAACTGCTCGGTGACGCCGACGACACGCACGCCGACTTCCTGCCGCTGCCGGAGCACACCGCCCTCGTCGAGGCGTGGCGCACGCACGGCGGCTGGCGCGTCCCGCGGACCCGTGCGGTCTTCGAGGCGTTGTCCGCGTCCGCGCTCGAGCAGGTCGTCACCGGGGTCGAGGCGTTCGCCGCGTGGCGCTGGCTCGTGCACCGCTTCGGTGAACCCGCGCCCGGACCCGCCGATCTGCGGCTGCCGCCCTCGCCCGAGCAATGGTTGCGGATCCCGTCGTGGGAGTGGTTGCAGGCCGGGGTGGAACTGCGTCGGCGCAAGGTCACGATCCTCGCGGCCCCGCGGGCGGCGGGTTTGGAACGGACCCTGACGCTCACCCCCGACGCGGCCGACGCGGCTTTACGATCCCTGCCCGGAATAGGGGTCTGGACGTCGGCGGAGATCCGGCAGCGCGCCCACGGGCACGCCGACGCGTTCAGTTTCGGTGACTACCACGTCGCGAAGAACGTGTCGTGGGCGCTCACGGGGGAGGTGCTCGACGACGCCGCGTGTGCGGAACTCATCGAGTGCTATCGCGGCCACCGCTACCGCGTGCAGCGGTTGCTGGAACTCGCCGGTCACCGCCGCCCGCGACGGGGACCGAAGATGACCTTGGCGACGCACACCCCCAACCGCGCCGTACGACACCGGGGGACGTAGCGACGCCCCGTCCCGGGAGTACGTGACCGTCTCCCCGCTCAGACCGGTTCTTCCCCGGTGCTGCCGTCGACCTGTTCACGCAGGAGGTCGAGGTGGCCGAGGTGGCGGGCGGTCTCCTCGATCAGGTGCAGGAGGACCCAGCGCAGGGACACCCCCCGCCGGGCCGACACGACGTCCAGGGATTCCGTGGTCGCCACCACGTCGTCGCAGCGGTGGGACTCCTCGACGTAGTCGGTCAGCAACTGCGCCATCGTGACCTGCGCAGGAACGTCCCAGTCCCCGTCCGGATCGTCCTCGGTCCAGTCGAAGGCGACACCGGCTTCACCGGCGAAGATGTCCCGTAACCAGGAACGCTCCACGTTGGTGAGGTGGCGCACCACGCCGTGAGGGCGCATCCCGCTACCCGTGGCCACGCTGCGCAACGCGTCGTCCGCGCTGTCCTGCAGCTTCCACACCACGAGGTCACGCTGGCGTTGCAGTACGCCTGTGAGGGTGGTGCGCTCATCGCCGCGCGCAGCCGCTTCGGTGACACCTCCGCGCCTGCCGTTGTCCGCCCCAGCCCCATCACCCATGACGGCACGCTAGCTCGCCGAGGCGGCGTCCGGGAAGAAACCACGTTCGTCACCGAACCCGGGTGCCGAACTCCTCCGATGACGTCGGAGCCGAAGCACGATCTGCACAGTTACCTCCGGGAGGGCCGCGAGGCGGTGCTGTGGAAACTGGACGGGCTCAGCGAGCGGGACGTGCGTACACCGCTGACCTCGACCGGGACGAACCTGCTCGGTCTGGTGAAACACCTCGCCGGAGTGGAGGCCGGTTACCTCGGGGAAGTTTTCGGGCGCCCGTTCCCCGAACCGTTGCCGTGGGCCGGTGACGACGCCGAACCGAACGCGGACATGTGGGCCACCGCGCAGGAGTCCCGCGACGACGTCGTCCGCCTCTACCGCCGGGTGTGGGACCACAGCGACGCCACCCTCGGATCGCTACCGCTGGACGCCCGCGGGGAGGTGCCCTGGTGGCGCCCGGAAACGAGATCCGTGTCGCTGCACCGCGTCCTGGTTCATGTGGTGGCGGAGACACACCGCCACGCGGGGCACGCCGATCTCGTACGCGAACTCGTGGACGGCAGGGCCGGGGTCCGGTCGGCGGCGTCGAACCTCCCGGCTGGGGACGCCGCCTGGTGGTCCGCCTATCGTGCGCGCCTGCAGCAGGTCGCGGACGGATTTCGCCGGGACGACTGACCGGCGCTGCAGGCAGGCTGAGTTCGACGCAGGCGTCGACGGGGTGGAACCCCGCTCGCGGGGTCTCAGTTCTCGCTGACCCGCACCACGGTTGCCGTGCCGTCGCGGACGACGGTGCCGGTGAAACCCTCGGTCCACAACGCGGCGAGCACGCGCTGGGCCAGTGCCCCGAGGGTGAACTCGTCATCGGCGCGTAGTCGCAGTGCCACCGCGAGGTCAGTGTTCTCCACCCTGCAGGTCCCGGACCCCCCGGCGGCGGCGACCTCGGCGACCCGGTCCAACCGGTCACGGATGCTGCCCGCCACCACCGGTGGCGGATCGACGTGGGCGGCACCGATCGCGGCTCGTACGGCCTCGATGTGGCCGAGGCGGAACCAGTCGCCCGCCGCGGCCCGCACCAGCGACCGCGCACCGTCGCCGTGCTCGGGGAGCGGGGTGACCAGGTCGGCCAGGCCCCGGACGAGAGCGGCCGGGATCCCGTCGGTCTTGCCCTTGACGAGGTCGGCGGCGGAGGCGATCTCGTCGACCAGCGCCCGGGCGGTGACGCTGAGCTCGCGTCCGACGGCGTCGAGGGTTCCACGCAGGTCGTCCAGCGGGGTGATCCCCGCGACGCCCAGGGCGAAGTCGATCTGTCCCTCGCGCCAGGCGCGCCCCGCGGTATCGGTGACGACGACCCCGACGGTGGCGCCCGTGATCTCGTGCAACCGCTCGCGCAGGGCCCGGGCGGCGGCGTCGGGATCGGCGGGCAGCACCAGGATGGTGCCGTCGGCCACGTTGGACGCATCGACCCCCGCGGCCGCCATCACCGGTCCGGCGACGGCCTCCACGATGCGGGCGATCCCCGCAGGTGTGCGTCGCGCGGCGAGGGTGCGTACCGACTGGGCGAGCACGACGGCCTCGCGGTCGGCCAGTGCGGCGACGAGACCCGCGGCCTTGGAGACGACCTTGCTCGACACCGCGACGACGTCACCGTCGACAAGGAGGGTCCGCTGGGCCGCCAACGCCTCGACGAGCAGGGAGGCGAGGTCGCCACCTTCCTGGACCTCACCGATACCGCTGATCCCCAGGATCTGCAGACGTGCGGGTGCGCTCATGCGGCCGGCTCCGTCTGCAATAGGTCGAGGGCGAGGTCGAGAGTGGCGCCAGCGAGGGCAGCAGTGGTCTCGGGAGTGCTCATGAGCAGCGGCCGCCGCTGCACCGTGAGGCCGGGACGGAGGGGGGGATCGTCGTCCTCGGCGACGAGCCAGCCGTCGAGGAAGTCGGCGTACAGGCCCGCGACCGCCGCGGCCGTCGTGGGCACGCCGATCGCCGTGAGGCAGGCGTCGGCCATGCCGCGCACCGGCGCGCCGGCGATGACGGGGGAGACCCCGACCACCGGGGCCCGCCCACCCGGTCCACCGGAGACCAGTGCCTCCCGGATCCCGGGGACGGCGAGGATCGTGCCGATGGAGACGACTGGGTTGCTGGGCGGCAGGACGACGACGTCGGCCGTCGTGATGGCCTCGAGCACCCCGGGTGCGGGGCGTGCACTCGCGGCGCCGACGGGTTCGATGGCCAGCGCCGGGACGGCCGCGTGCAGGCGGACCCACCACTCCTGGAAGTGCACGCGACGGCCGCCGGCCTCGCCATGGTGGGTCGCCGGGTCGACGGGGGCGAGGTCCACGTGGGTCTCGACGACGTCGTCGCTCATGGGCAGCAACCGCACCCCGGGGCGCCAGCGCTGCGCGAGCTCGGTCGTGACCTGCGACAGGGTGCGCCCCGCCGCCAGCATCCGGGTACGGACGAGATGAGTGGCGATGTCCTTGTCGCCCAACGTGAACCAGTCGGGACCGGCACCGTAGACGGCGAGTTCCGCGGCCACCCCGGAGCTCTCCTCGTTGCGGCCCCAGCCGCGGACCTCGTCGATGCCACCGCCGAGGGTGTACATGACCGAGTCGAGATCGGGGCTCACGCGCAGCCCGTGCAGCGTGATGTCGTCGGCGGTGTTGCTGATGACGGTGACCTCGGCGCCGCGACGGGCAGGATCCTCGCTGGCCCGCAGGTGCGCGAGCAGTCCGCGGAGGAATCGGGCACCTCCGACGCCGCCGGCGAGGGCGGTGATGCGCAGAGTTGAGGTGTTGCTCACGCCCCCATTCTCACCGAGACCGCGCGGGGGTCGGATCCGTGCCCATATTCACCCGTTCGGCGGTGTCATCCGTCTGGCACGGGAGTGACTTGTGTGGCGTTTGTGGCAGAAGGCGCGAGAGTGTTGCACGAGACCATGCTCTGGGCTTGACTCCGGTGCATGACACGCGTGTAATTCCATCAGTGGTGGTCATTTAGTGACCGGCACATCACCGGTAGTGACAGGCCGAGGCTGTGGGGGCCACTGATGAGCGATGCGGTTCAGGTTGACGTCCGGCGGGACGACGTACTCGAGGTCCTCGATCACCTCGAGGTCCGGGCCATTCTGATGGAGGTCCCGATCACGGGAGGGAGCCACATCGTCGAGAAGGGTCGGCACACGGCTGGCAACGAGGTCGACGACGCGGTGGACAACGAGGTCGACGACGCGGTGGACGACCAGACCGATGACGGGGCGGATGACGCGGACGACGGTGCAGGTGCTCCGATCCACCCCGACGGGCGCCCCGAGCTCTCGCTCGTCGGTTTCGGGCAGTCGTCGGGGCTGACCCCGGAGGATCCGGGCTGGCAGGAACTCGCACTGTGCGCGCAGACGGACCCGGAGGCCTTCTTCCCCGAGAAGGGTGGGTCCACCCGCGAGGCCAAGCGGGTCTGCCTGAGCTGCGAGGTCCGGCAGGAATGCCTGGAGTACGCGCTCGGCAACGACGAACGCTTCGGCATCTGGGGCGGTCTGTCCGAGCGTGAACGCCGTCGCCTCAAGCGCAACATCGGCTGACCGGAGCCGTCCGGAGCCCGTCCTCGTCGGGGGTCCTCAATCCTGCGGGTAGCGGGGATCGACCTCCTCGGGTGGCAGCTCCAGCAGGTGCGCGACCTGTTCGACGACGACGTCGGCCACCAGGTCGTCGAGGTCGTCGCCGTCCGCGCGGGTCTCCAACGGGCGGCGGTAGAGCACGACGCGTGCCGGGTTGCGACCGTCCCCCGGGAAGAGTCGCCCGAGCGGGACGATGCCGTCCTCCCAGGGTGCCGGGTCCGAGGGAGGGACGTCCTCGACCGCGAACTCCACCCCGGTCAGTTGCTCGGCCCAGCGGCGCTCCAGCAGCTCCACGGCGTCGAGCACGAGGTCGTCGAACCGTTCTGCCCGGGTCCTGGCCGCGGGTAGCGAGACCGGCAGGAGTGGACCGCGCAGTCCCCGCCCGTGCCGATCCCGCCGCCTGCGCTGGCGCGTTCGCGCTCGACGTCCACCTTCCACCGGCGCACTGTAACCACCTGGGGCGCGAATGAGTGCGGTGTGCGCGCCGTTGCCGGGTGTGACATCGACAGGGCGGTAGCGTGCCGCGAGTGAGCAGTCGCGGGACCTCCGGTACCAATCCCTCCCGCCCGGGGTCCGAGCACCCCGGGGGTCGGGGTGCTCCTGAGCGTCGCTGCTCCCGTACCGCCTGCGGACGCACTGCCGTCGCGACGTTGACCTACGTGTATTCCGACTCCACCGCCGTCCTGGGCCCGCTCGCGACCTATGCCGAGCCGCACTGCTATGACCTGTGCGCCGAGCACGCCGACCGGCTCACCGCACCCCGTGGCTGGGAGGTCGTGCGGTTGGCTCCCGACCTCGTCGACGCGGCGCGCCGTCACGACGACCTGCTCGCCGTCGCGGACGCCGTTCGCGACGATCCACCCGGCCAGCTCACGGGGGCGCCCACCCCGGTCGATCCCGACGCCCCCGCAGTCCGGCGCGCTCATCTGCGCGTCCTGCGCGAGGACCGCACGACCTGAGTGGGCTGGCGCGAGAGTGGGCTCCAGTGGGGTGGGCTCAAGCGGGGTGGGGGGTGTGCCGATGGAGGGTCGTCGCAACCCCCTCGCTCCCGGAGGTCCACCTCGTGCCCTCGTCCGGTTCGAATACCCCTCGTACCTCCCGACGTCCCCGCCCGGCCCGCGCCACGCCACCGCTCGGGTCGCTGACCCAGCCCGCCCACCGCGAGACCGCCGTATGCGGTTCCTGCGGCAGCGACCGCGTCACGCAGTTGTCGATGTCGCTCACCGACGGGACGCCGGTCCGTTTCGTGTCCTGCCACGTCTGCGAGGAGCGGACCTGGCTCTCCTCCGCCGGCCCCCTCTCCGTCGACGCCGTCCTGGACCGCACCCGCAAGCAGTGAGCTGAGAGGTATCAATCAGGCGAGCCGCCCCGCTTGTAGGCTCCGGGCGTGACCACCGCCCTGTCGTCCGTCATCAAGGCCTACGACGTGCGGGGGATCGTCCCCGACCAACTCGACGAGGACGTCGTAGCGGCCATCGGGGCTGCGTTCGCCGAAGTCGTCGTCCTTCCCGAAGCGGCTGCGGGGGACCCGCCCCGGGCCGTCGTCGGTTACGACATGCGGCCTTCCTCCCCGCAGCTCTCGCAGGCCTTCGCAGCCGGTCTGGCCTCTCGGGGGGTGCACGTGACCGTCGCGGGGTTGTGTTCGACGGACGGTCTCTACTACGCCAGTGGAACCCTGGCCATCCCGGGCGCGATGTTCACCGCGAGCCACAACCCTGCGCAGTACAACGGGATCAAGATGTGCCGTGCGGGTGCGAGGCCGGTGGGTCTGGAAACCGGCCTCGCCACGATCCGCGACCTCGCACAGAGCTGGCTGGACGCGGGCGCCCTCCCCACCCACGACGCCGAGGTCGGTCGCATCGACTCCCAGGACCTGCTCGCGGCGTACGCCACCCACCTGCGCACCCTCGTGGACCTGACGGGTTCGCGTCGGCTCACCGTCGTCATCGACGCGGGCAACGGCATGGGGGGGTTCACCGCACCCGCTGTCCTGGGTGACGGCGCAGGGCTTCCCGCGCTGCCGCTCGACATCGTGCCGCTCTACTTCGAGCTCGACGGGACGTTCCCCAACCACGAGGCGAACCCGCTGGAGCCGAAGAACCTGCTCGACCTGCGCAAGGCCGTCCCCGAGGCGGGCG
>JBPBQU010000540.1:0-12709 GCA_050955085.1 Janthinobacterium lividum
AGCGCCTCGCGGGCGCGATCGACCTGATCGGCCTTGAGCAGCCAACGCGGGCTCTCGGGCAGGCGGAGCATCAACACGAACATCAACGCCGCGGGCACCGAGGCGGCGCCGATCGAGATGCGCCAGTCGACCTTCTCGCTGGCGCCGACGATGGTGGCGATGAGGATGCCCACACCGATCGCGATCTGGAAGCACAGCACGAGGCGGCCGCGGTACTTCGTAGGAGCGAGTTCGGCGACGTACACCGGGGCGGTCTGGGTGGCCCCACCGACGGCGAACCCGAGGACCAGACGCGCCAGCGACAGCAGGAAGGGGTTGGGCGCCAGCGAGGCACCGAGAGTTCCGACCACGAAGACGAGGGCGACGATGAGCAGGGTGCCCCGGCGTCCGCGCCGTTCACCGAGCCGGCTGCACACCAGGGCCCCGATCACGGCACCGGCCAGGATCGAGGCGGCGATCACCTGCTCCCAACCGTTTCCGGTACTGAAATCGTCACTGATCTGCAACAACGCGCCGGAGATGATGCCCGTGTCGTAGCCGTACAGCAGTCCTGAGATCGCCGACACCAGGGCAACGAGCACCACGGCGCCGGTCAGGCCACCACTGCTGCCCCCCCTGGGACCAGGCTCGGGGCCCGGGCGTTCGGTCATGAGGTCCTCCGACATCGACGTGGGCGGTACCGATAAGGACCGAACCCTATCCAGATCACCAGCGGCCGTCTGCACGGACGAGTGCGGACGACGAACTCGTGGGGGCGACGACGAAACCCCCGCCGCGGAGGTGCGACGGGGGTTTCAGGCGTGCCACGCCATCACCACGCCATCACATGGGGACGATCTCCGGGGCCTGCAGGCGGACCATGTCCGCACTGGCGTCGTCGGGCTGCTCCTGCGAGGCGCGCTCCGCGGCCACCCGTTCCTGGTACGTCTTGACCTCCGTCGAACGGCGTTCGGCGTCCCAGTCGAGCTGGGCGCCCATGAGATCGGCCACCAGTTCCGCACTCTCGGTGCCGCGATCGTAGGTCTCGATCGAGATCCGGGTGCGGCGGGCCAGGACGTCGTCGAGGTGACGGGCGCCCTCATGGGTGACCGCGTAGACGACCTCGGCCTTCAGGTAGTCGTCCGCGTGCGGCAACACCTCACCGAGCGTCGGATCGGCCTTGACGAGGTCGAGAACCTCCCCGATGGCAGAACCAAAACGGTTGAGCAGGTGCTCGACGTGGTCGACGTGGATACCCGCCTGCGTGGCCAGCTGCTGGCGCAGGTTCCACATCGCGTGGTAACCCTCGGCCCCCACCAGCGGCACGTTCTCGGTGGTCGACTCCGGGATGCGTCCGACGATCCCCTCGACCGCGACGTCGACGGCGTCCTTCGCCATGACCCGGTAGGTCGTGTACTTCCCACCCGCGACGACGACCAGACCCGGGACGGGATGGCCGACGACGTGCTCGCGGGAGAGTTTCGACGTCGACTCCGATTCCCCCGAGAGCAACGGACGCAGACCCGCGTAGACCCCTTGGACGTCCGCACGGGTCAGCGGGGACTTCAACACCGCGTTCGCGTGTCCCAGCACGTAGTCGATGTCGGCGCTGGTCGCGGCGGGGTGCGCCTTGTCGAGCGTCCAGTCGGTGTCGGTGGTGCCGATGATCCAGTGCCGACCCCACGGGATGATGAACAGGACGCTCTTCTCGGTGCGCAGGATCATGCCCGTCCTGGACTGGATCCGGTCCTTGGGGATCACCAGGTGGATCCCCTTGGACGCGCGCACCTTGAACTGACCGCGGGCGTTCACCAGCTCCTGCGTCTCGTCGGTCCACACCCCCGTCGCGTTGATGACCTGCTTGGCCTTGACGGTGATCTCGGTACCGGACTCGAGGTCGACGAGGACGGCACCGACGACGCGCTCACCCTCGCGGACGAAATCCTTGACCCGCGTCCGGTTGGCGATCGACGCCCCGTACGTCGCCGCGGTGCGGGCGATCATCATCGTGTGCCGGGCGTCGTCGACCTGACCGTCGTAGTACTGGATGGCGCCGATCATGGCGTCCTTGCGGATGCCGGGGGCCTCCTTGGCGACCCCCTTGCGGGTGAGGTGACGGTGCAACGGGAAACCCTGGTTGTTGCCCCCGGAGATGGCCATGCCGTCGTAGAGGGCGATACCGGACCCGATGTAGGGACGCTCACGGAAGCGGTGGGTCAACGGGTAGAGGAACGGCACCGGCCTGACCAGGTGCGGGGCCAGCTTGTTGCGCAGCAGTCCGCGTTCGCGCAGCGCCTCGTGGACCAGGGCGAAGTCCAGCATCTCCAGGTAGCGCAGGCCACCGTGAACCAGTTTCGACGACCGGCTCGAGGTGCCGCTGGCCCAGTCGCGCGCCTCGACGAGCCCCGTGCGCAGGCCACGGGTCACGGCGTCGAGCGCGGCGCCCGTCCCGACCACCCCGCCACCGACGACGAGGATGTCGAGCTCGCCTCGCGTCATCTCCCGTAGTGCGTCCTCGCGTGCCTTCGATGACAGCGCCTTGGTCTCCACGTCCAGCTCCTTCGGGTCCTGCTCGTCATGTCGGTCGCTCTGCATCGATGGTGCGCGCGGTGCGCGCTGAGTGCGCGGGCGGGAGGTCGTCCCGCCCGCGCGGGCGAGTCAGCTGACGTCCACCCAGTCCAGCGTCCGCTGCACGGCCTTCTTCCACCCCTTGTACCCGTCGGCGCGTTGCTCGTCGGTCCACGAGGGCTCCCAGCGGGCCCCCTCGTTCCAGTTCTCGCGCAGCTCGTCGATGCTGTCCCAGAACCCGACGGCGAGACCGGCGGCGTACGCCGCACCCAGCGCGGTCGTCTCCGCGACGACCGGCTTGGAGACCGGGACGCCGAGGATGTCGGACTGCAGCTGCATGCAGAGCGTGTTCGCCGTGATGCCCCCGTCGACCTTGAGAACCTCCAGGGCCACCCCGGAGTCCTCGCACATGGCCTCGGTGACGTCGCGGCTCTGGTAACAGATCGACTCCAGTGTCGCCCGGGCGATGTGCGCGTTGGTGTTGTACCGCGACAACCCGACGATCGCGCCGCGCGCGTCGGAACGCCAGTACGGGGCGAACAGACCCGAGAACGCGGGGACGAAGTAGCAACCCCCCGAGTCCTCGACCTGACGGGCCAGGCTCTCCGACTCACCCGCACCGGAGATGATCCCGAGCTGGTCGCGCAGCCACTGGACGGCGGAACCCGTGACGGCGATCGACCCCTCCAGCGCGTATACCGGCTTGTCGTCGTTGAACTGGTAGCAGATCGTCGTCAGCAACCCGGCCTTGCTGCGGACCAGTTCCGTCCCGGTGTTGAGCAGCATGAAGTTACCGGTGCCGTAGGTGTTCTTGGCCATGCCGGGATCGAAACAGACCTGGCCGACCATGGCGGCCTGCTGGTCCCCGAGGATGCCCGTCAGTTTGACCTTCCCACCCAGCGGGCCGTGTTCGAGTGTTTCCCCGTACCCCTCGGTGCAGGAGGACGGTTTGATCTCCGGCATCATCGCGCGCGGGATGCCGAAGATCTCCAGCAGCTCGTCGTCCCAGTCCAGGGTCTCGAGATCCATCAGCATGGTGCGGCTGGCGTTCGTCACGTCCGTCACGTGGACGCCGTCGCGCGGGCCACCGGTGAGGTTCCAGATCAGCCACGCGTCGGTGTTGCCGAAGACGGCCTCACCGCGTTCGGCCGCCTCCCGGACGCCGTCGACGTTCTCCAGGATCCACTGGATCTTGCCCCCCGAGAAGTACGTGGCGGGCGGCAGACCGGTCTTCTCGCGGATCTTCTGCCCGCGCTCGTCGCGGTCCAGAGCGGCGGCGAGGCGGTCGGTGCGGGTGTCCTGCCACACGATGGCGTTGTAGTAGGGGCGACCGGTGCGCCGGTTCCACACCACGGCCGTCTCGCGCTGGTTGGTGATGCCCAGCGCGGCGAGGTCCTCGAACGTCAGGTCGGCCTGGCGCAGACCGGACTGGATGACCGAACTGGTGCGTTCCCAGATCTCGATCGGATCGTGTTCGACCCAGCCCGGCCGGGTCATGATCTGGGTGTGTTCGAGTTGGTACTTGGCCACCTCGTGACCGCCGTGGTCGAAGACCATGAATCGGCTCGAGGTCGTGCCCTGGTCCACGGCGCCAACGTATTGCGGGCGCTCGGAAGAGTTCGTCATGTGGGTGTGCTGCCTCTCTGCAGGATGAAGATCGTCGGTCGTGGTCCTCGTCGGTCGTGGTCCTCGTCGGTCGTGGTCCTCGTCAGTCGTCGGTGGACGGCAACCCACCGGCGGCCTGCGATTCCGCTTCCTGGTCGGGCAGGTATCGCTCGATCATCACGCGGTAGAGACCGCCACCGAGGACGGCGCCGATGACCGGGGCCACGATCGGGACCCAGAAGTAGAAGGACCCGCCGGGTTCGCGCATCGCCGTCGAGTACCCGGTGATGAACGAGGCGAACCGGGGGCCGAAGTCGCGTGCCGGGTTGATGGCGTAACCGGCGTTGCTGCCCCACGCCATCCCGATACCGACCACGACGAGACCGATGATGAACGGCGCGAGATTCACCCCGGGTGGGGTGGCCCGGAGCTCGGTGATCGCGAAGATGAGGAAGACCAGGATGGCCGTGCCGACGACCTGGTCGAGAAACGCCGTGCCGATACCCACGCCTTCACCGGGAAGGGTGGAGAAGATGCCCTGGCTGTCGAAGGTCGTGCCCGGGTCGACGACGGAGATCGCGTCGGCGTACACCCAGCGAACGATCAGTGCGGCGACGAACGCCCCGAGGAACTGGGCCACGGCGTAGGGCAGGACCTTTCCCCAGGCGAACCCCTTCCACACCGCGAGCGCGATGGTCACGGCGGGGTTGAGGTGCGCCCCCGTCGTCCGGCCGGCGACGTAGATGCCGAAGATCACGCCAAAACCCCAACCCCAGTGGATCGAATCGGCCCCGCCGTTGCCCCCGGCGACGACCTGGGCGACGACGCCGACGCCGAAGAGGATGAGGATCGCGGTTCCGACGAACTCCGCGAGGAGCTCACCGGTCAAGGTCGGGGTGCGGCGGACGATGGTCGGCGCCGCCGCCGCGGTGGATCTGGTCTGTGACATGTCAGAACTCCCCATTGAGTCGTCTGCCACGACGTGGACCACGTCGTGGTAAGGACGTTAGGAGTGGTACCCCCGCACGTCAACGGTCGACGTCCGCCCACGGTGAGCGAACGGGTGGTGGGAACCGCACCGATCGTCACGCTGGGAGATCACCCACCCATCCGGGTGAACCCTTTCGGCCCCTACTCCTCAAGGTCTGACTCCGAGCTGTCGATGCCCGTGCGGTGAGCGCCGCGAGTACCCACCCGACACCCACCGGGACGACCCCGGTCGAGGTCGCCGAGCTGGACCGGGTGCTCCGGGTCGGACTGCGGGTGCTCTTCCAACCCGTCGTGGACCTGAGCAGTGGGGAGACCATCGCGTTCGAGGCGCTCGCGCGCGGGCCGCTCGACTCCGCGTTCGCCTCCGCCGAGGAGCTGTCCGGGGCCGCGATCGCCGCCGAGCGGGTGGCCGAGCTCGACCACGCCTACCAGCAGAACGCCCTTGACGAGGCGGCGCTCCACCGGCTGCACGCCCCCTGGACGCTCTTCCTCGGCACCGAGACGAAGAACCCCGAGACGAAAAGCAGGGACACGACGACCTCCGTTCCGCGCCTACCCCCTGCCGACACCTCCCGGTGCCGGGTCGTGGTGGAACTCAGCGAACGCGCACTCTCGGCGCATCCGGCCGAGGTGATGCACCTCGTCGACCTGGTGCGGGCCCGGGGCTGGGGAATCGCCCTCGGTGACGTCGGCGCCGATCCCGGTTCCACGGCCCTGCTCCCCCTCGTACGGCCCGACGTCATCACCCTCGACCCGCGCCTCCTCCGCGCGCACCACGACGCCTCCGACGTGGCCGCGATCGCCAACGCGGTCAGCGCCCAGGCCGAACGGGACGCGAGCATCGTCCTCGCCGACGGGGTCGAGACCGAGGCGGACCTGCACACGGCCCTCGCCCTCGGGGCCACTCTCGGACGGGGACGGTTCTTCGGGGGGCCCGCTCCGCTCGCCGGTCAGCTGCTCGCCACACCGGCGCCCCGACGTGAGGTCCTGATCGTCCCCAGGGCCGGGCTCGGGGGTGCGGACACGCCGTTCTCCTCCGTCGAAGCGCACCTCGAACGGCGCCGGGGGGGTGCCGACCTGGTGGAGGAGATGACACGACACCTGGAACTGCAGGCCCTGCGCGGCAGGGAACCCTGTCTCGTGGTGGCCACCGTGCCCGCGACGCTGGATCCGCCACGTCAGGATCGGCTCTCGCAGCTGTCCGAGACCGCGGAGTTCCTCGCCACCTTCGGAGGAGACACCCGGGTTAGGCTTCCCGGTCCGCACGTCACCCTCGATGCGGGTGACCCGATGCGCGAGGAGATCGTCACCGCGGTCCTCGGGCCGTACTTCACCGGTGCCGTGCTGGCCCGACCCGTGGCGGGCACGGATCAATTCGACGTGGTCGTCTCGCACACCCGCCACCTCGTGGTCGGCGTGGTGGCGCGTCTGCTGAACCGGATGCTCACCCGGCGCCCAGCACCGCCACCCACCCCCGCCGCATCCCGGATGAGCGCCGAGGTGGTCCCCGACCCGGAGAGGGACGGGGTCGACGCGGTGCGGTGGTCGGGGCACGCACGGCTGGGTCTGGCCCTGCAGAACGCTTTCGAGGCCGACCGCCTCGTCGGCACCGGAACCGGGTTGCTGCTCGTCGCCGGGGCCTCCTCGACGTCCGCGGTGCGTCGGATGCGCTCTGCCGTGCGAGCGCGCGACCAGTGGATCCCGTTGGGGGACGCTCTGCACGCCGTGCTCCTCACGGGATTGCCCCGCGCCGGCACGGAAGGAGCCGTCGACCGCGCCGCGGACGCCTTGCTGCACGCCGTCGAATCCGCACCTGGAGGTCTCGGCGCCGGAGTCCGCATCAGCATCGGCGCGAGCCTGGCCCCGACCCGGGCGGTGACCGCCGACGAGGCATTGCACCAGGCCCAGGAGGCCCTCGCGGAGGCTGGGCGCGCGGGTGGCCACTGCGCCCGGATCTGGCCCGTCTGAGAGGCTGGGTTCCGGTCGATCCCGGATCGCGCGGTGATCGCCGCACCGGACGTGAACGGCTGCAACAGGATCGGTGGAGATGTCGGGGTACGTCGCGCTGCTGCGCGATCCGTTGGTGGCTCGTCCGTTCCTCGCCTCGGTCGTGGCCCGTGTCCCGATCGCGACGGCGCCGTTGGGTCTGGTGCTGCTGGTCCGTGACCTGCGTGATTCCTACTCCCTCGCCGGGCTCGTGACCGGTGTGTTCGCCGTCGGACTCGCTCTGGGGTCACCGTGGTGGGGACGGTTGATGGACCGCCACGGCCAGCCGCGGGTCGTCATCGCGACAGCCACCTCGAGCGCCGCACTGCTGGTGCTGCTCACCCTGGCGACGGCGGTGCCCGCGGTGCCGGCCGCAGTCCTGCCCGTGCTGTCCCTGGTGACGGGGATCGCCTTCCCGCCGTTGAGTCCGGCCATGCGCGCCACCTGGCGGGTCGTCGTGCTCGAGGAGCGACGACGACGGCGCGGTTACGCGCTCGACGCGGCCGCGGTCGAGACGATCTTCGTGGCCGGCCCCCTGCTGCTGAGCCTGCTGCTCCTCCTGCGGATCCCGGTGCTGCCGCTACTGCTCACCGCGCTGCTGCTGGCCGGCGGGTCGATCGCCTACGCGCGCACCCCGGGTGCACGCACCCGGCCCACCCCGCAGTCACCGCAGTTACCTCAGTCAACGCCGACGCCCGGTTCCCAGCACCCGACGGGTGGACTGAGTGTGCTGCTCGCCCACGGGTTCTTCGTGATGCTCCTGGTGATGGCGGCCATGAGCATCGGGTTCGGTCTGCTCGACGTCTCGATGGCAGGACTGGCGGAGGACCTGCTCGGCTCGGCGGACCACCTCGGTCTGCTGTTCGCGCCCATCGCGGGCGGGAGCGCCATCGGGGGTCTGCTCTACGGCAGCCACGACTGGCACAGCCCCGACCGGTCGCGCCTCGTCGTCTCCCTCGCGAGCTTCGGATGCCTGCTGCTGGTCGTGACGCTGGTCGTCGGCGCGGGGGCATCGCTGCTGTTGCTCGCCCCGGTGCTGTTCCTCACGGGGTTGTTCATCTCCCCCAACCTCATCGCCGCCCAGGGCCTCGTCGACCAGCTCGCCCCGGGGCATCGTCTCGGGGAGGCCCAGGCGTGGTTGTCGACGGCCATCACGGCGGGTGCTGCCGTCGGGAACGCCCTCGCGGGCATCCTCATCGACACCGGCGGACCGCAGTCGTCGCTGGGGGTCGCGGCAGGTGCGGTGCTCGCCGCCGCGGTCGTGGCGATCCTGGCCCAGCACCGGTGGCGCTCGGCCCCCACCGGGGTAGCGGCCCCGTAGGCTCCGTCCTCGTGACCAGCGCGACACCGACGCCCACCCGTCCCACCGCCCTGGTGACCGGAGCCACCGCGGGCCTGGGGGCCGGGTTCGCCGCCTCCCTCGCGGCCCGCGGTCACGACCTGGTCCTGGTGGCGCGCGACCTCGAACGACTCGAGAGCACCGCGATCGAGCTGCGCACGCGTTACGGCGTCGGCGTGGAGGTGATGTCCGCGGACCTCTCCGACCGGGTAGCGCTGGGCCGGGTCGCTGAGCGGGTGGCCGACCCCGAGCACCCGGTGGACGTGCTGGTCAACAACGCCGGATTCGGTCTGCGGCAGCGATTCTTCGACGGGGTGCCGGCCGACCACGAGCAGATGTTCGACGTGCTGTGCCGGGCGGTCCTGGTGCTCTCCCGGGCCGCCACCGGGGCGATGGTGCCCCGCGGTCGGGGTCGGGTGCTCAACGTCGGTTCCGTCGCAGGCCTGGTCCCCGGCGGTGGGCACTACTCCGCCGCCAAGGCTTACGTCATCGTCCTGACCGAGACCCTGGCGGGTGAGCTGGCCGGGACCGGTGTCACCGCGACCGTGGTGGAGCCCGGTTATGTCCGTACCGAGTTCCATGCCCGGTCGGGGATGCGCTCCGGCGGGAGGAGCGGGATCAGCCAGCGGATCTGGCTGGACGTGGACGAGGTCGTGGACATCGCACTCGACGACCTGTTCGCTGGTCGTCCGGTCAGCGTGCCGACCCGTCGCTGGAAGGTGGTGTCGTCCGTGCTGGACGTGATGCCCCGCGGTGTCGTGCGAGCCGCCTGGAACCGGATGCCGTCGGGGGCGAAGCGGCGGCACCCCACCGCCGAATAGCGACTGGACCCCAGCGAACCTGGAGAACACGGAGAGTAGCCGTGACGTAACCTAGAGCGGTGAAGGTTGCCTCCGCGGCGCAGACCACCGAGGTGGCCCCGTCCGACGACGAGCTCGCCCGCCTCGCCGTGCTGCAGGACTACGTGGACGTCACCGCGCCGCCACCGGAGGAGCTGCAAGCGGTGGTGCGTCTCGCCGCCCGAGTGACGGGCAACCCCAACGCGGTCGTCAACATCATCGACGAACACCTCCAGCGGCAACTGGCCGCCGAGGGTTTCGAGCGCGCCGACTGCGCGCGCGAGGACTCGATGTGTCACTTCTCCCTCGGCCACGGGGGACTCGTACACGCCGCCGACGCCCGCCGCGACATCCGCTTCGCGGCCCACCCCTGGGTGGACGGTCGCCTCGGGACCATCCGCAGCTACGCCGCGGCCCCACTGCTGACCCCCGACGGGTTGGCGCTGGGCACCTTGTGCGTCTTCGGCTCCGAACCGCGAGAGCTCAGCGCGGACCAGCAGGGCGACCTCTCAGACCTCGCCGAACTGGTGGTCTCGATCTTCGACCGGGAACGCAGGGCACGCCGCCAGCGTGCGGACGAAGAGGCGCTGCACCTCGCGCAACGCTCCGCGGAGACCGCTCGGGCGTTGCAATCGGCGCTCCTGCCCCGCCGCCTCCCGAACTCCGAATCCGTGCACCTGACCAGTCGCTACCGGCCCGGGACCGACGGGGCCGAGGTCGGCGGCGACTTCTACGACGCGTTCCGCACCGACCGCGCGTTCGTCGTCGTGATGGGGGACGTCCAGGGACACAACAGCCACGCGGCCGCTCTCATGGGCCAGGTACGCACCGCGGTGAGTGCCTACGTCAGCGAAGGTCATGAACCCGCCGCCGTCCTCGCCCGTACGAACGAGCTCATGCAGGGTCTCGAGAGCGACCTGTTCGCGACCTGCTGCCTGCTCTCGCTGGTGGAGCACACCGGGGAACTCACGATCGCGAGCGCGGGTCACCCCGCTCCCCTGCTGTTCGCCCCCGGGCCGGTGCGCTCCCTCGACGTCGACCCCGGCCCGCCACTCGGAGTGGCGGCGGATGCCCTGTTCCCCGAGACGCGCCACCACCTCGACGTACGTTCCCGGTTGCTCCTCTACACCGACGGCGTCGTGGAATGGACCCGGGCCGCCGCGGCCGTCGGGGTCCGCATCCTGGAGAAGACACTGGCCGAGACGGCACAGCAACCCGGCGACGTCGTGGCCGAGCGGGTGCTGGCGGCGGCCGGTCGCTCGATGACCGACGACGCGGCACTGCTCGTCCTCGACTACGCCGGCCCGGCCACCGGATCCCGCGAGGTCCGGTTGCAGCTGCCCGCCGACGCCCGGGCGGTGGGGACGGCCCGGAAGTACCTGCGCGCGACGTTGCAGGACTGGAACCTCACCGGGGCGGCCGACCTGGCCGAGCTGGTGGTCTCCGAACTCGTCACCAATGCCCTGCTGCACACCGGGTCCAGCGCCGCCCTCACGCTGCGCCACGATCTCGGGGGATCGTCGGTGTCCGTGGGGGTGGAGGACTCCTCCACCCAACACCCGCAACCCCGCGAGGTCGACGAGGAGGCCACCGGCGGGCGGGGCATGACCATCGTGCAGATGGTCTGCGACCGGTGGTGGGTGACGGCGCGCGGCGACGGGAAGACCGTCTGGGCGGAGCTGACGATCGGGTGAGGCACGCATCGGAACGGCACTCCCGAGGCTTGCTCCACCCGTTCGGAGGGGCCCATTCAAGGGCCTGATCGGGGCCTAGTCGAGGATGGCCCCGGGGTTCAGGTTGCGCCCGGGGTCCACGGCACCGAGGAGCGCCCCGACGATCTCCTTCCCGGCCGGCGAGATGTCGTCGGCGAGCCACCGTTTGTGCTCGCGGCCCACGGCATGGTGGTGCGAAAGGGTCCCACCGTTGTCGATGAACGCCTGCTGGATCGCCGACTTCACCACCTGGTACTCCTCCAGACCATCGCGTGAACCACTGGCCTGGAACGCGAACGTGAAGTACTGACACGCACCGATGTGGTAGCTGTGCGAGAGGTGGCAGAACACGAAACCCTGGATGCCGAGATCGGCGAACGCCTTTTGCGCGGCGGCGACCACGTTGTCGTGCAACGACTTCAAGACCGTCCAGGTGGACGAGGTCTCGGACACGTCGCCGTAGGCACCGCGGTCGAGGATGAAGTCGCGGATGTAGGGGGTGTCGAACTTCTTCTGGTCGTAGAGGGTTCCGGGGCCGGAACCGACACCGAAACCACCGTGTTTCTTGACGATCTCCCCGACGAGGCGCTTGTTGCGCGCGACGTGCCCGGAAGACCCCTCGAAACCGATGAACGACAGGCACATCTCGGAGAGGTCGATGCCCTTGCGCTTGCTCGCGTAGAGCTGCACACCCTTGTTGAGCAGCTGCGAGAGCGCACTGCCCTTCTTCGAGGTGGCCAGGGTGAACTGTGTCTCCATGGCGTCGGAGACCCGCGTGATGCTCGGCGTCGCGTCGGAGGCGGCGATGTCGTGCATGGCCTTGAGTCCGCTGGCGTAGTCGGGGAAGAAGTACGCCTGGATGACGCGCTCCTCCGCGAGGCGGTGCACCTGGACGGTGGCCTCGGTGATCACGCCGAGACGGCCCTCGCTGCCCAGCACCATCTCGCGCACGGACGGACCGGCCGACTGCGAGGGGACCCGACTCGTCGAGACGATCCCACGCGGGGTCACGACCCGAAGGGCCCGGGTGATGTCGGAGATGTCACCGAAACGGTCGGACTGCATGCCGGAGGAGCGGGTGGCGATCCAGCCGCCGAGGGTGGAGTGCTTGAAGCTGTCGGGGAAGTGCCCGATCGTCCAACCGCGGGCGTTGAGCTGCTCCTCGAGGTCCGGGCCGAGGGCGCCACTCTGGATGCGGGCCAGCTGGGCGGTCTCGTCGACCTCGAGGACCTCGCGCATCCGCCCGAGGTCGAGGGAGACGATCGCCCGGGTCTCCTCGCGCGGAGCCTCCAGGCTGCCGGAGATGTTGGATCCGCCCCCGAAGGGGATGAGAACGGCGTCGCGCTCCAGGACGAGCTCGACGACCGCCACCACCTGCGCCTCGTCACCCGGGTAGACCACCAGGTCGGGGACCCGGCCGAAGTCACCGCGGCGGATGCGGATCAGGTCGCGCATCGACTTGCCGTAGGTGTGCACGACACGGTCGAGGTCGTCGTGGTGGACGTGCGCGGCCCCGACGATCGCGACCACGGCCTCGGTGAGGTCCGCGGGGGCCTGCGAGGCAGGTACCGACAGCTCGTTCAGGTCCGGCACGGTGACGGGCGCGCGGTTGAAGTCGATCCCGGCCATCTTCTTCGCGAACGGCGCCAGCGCCGGCTTGTCCTCGTGGTGGAAGGCGACGCCCTCCTGGC
>JBPBQU010000541.1:0-12599 GCA_050955085.1 Janthinobacterium lividum
CAGTGGGGTCCGGCCTATGAGCGCGAGGTGGTCCACCGTGACCACCTGGTGCTTCTCGGACGTCCTTGAGGGCGGTCGGCAGGCTGTCCCGGTGTGGTCCGGAAGGGCGGTGCGCTCGGGGGGGGGTGAGGACCCGATGCGGCCGCAACCGGTGGTGAAGCAGGGGAGGCAACCATGTTCGAGGCGCCCTTCCCGTTGTGGTCGGTGACGCTGACGGTCGCCGGTGCGGTGACCGACGTGGACGGGTTGCGCGCCGCGTTGGACCGGTTGCTGGGTGCGCATCCCTTCGTCTCGAGCGTTCGCTACTGCGACACGCGCGTCGAGCTGCGCTACTGGGACGAGGCCCGCGACGTCGACGACGCGGCCGCGATGGCCCTGCGGTTGTGGCCGGAGCACCAGGTGAGCGCTGGTCTGCCCGCCTGGGGGGTCGTCGGCATCGAGGTCGTGGACCGCGACACCGTGGAGTACCGGGCTGCGCAACGCGCCCGGGGGGTCAACCGGGTGCAGCGCCGCGACCACCCGGGGCGGGTTCTCGATCTCCTGGGGGACATCGCGCCCTGGTGATCCGCGGCGGGTTCGGGCGGCCGTTGTGCCGAGCCGTACCCTGAGCGCATGACCCTCGTCGCCGACACGACCGCCACCTCGACGTCGGAGGCCGTGCTCGCGACCTGCCGCGCGGCCAAGGCTGCGTCGCGACCGCTGCGGGTGGCTACGCGTGCTACGAAAGACGCTGCACTGCATGCGATCGCGGATGCGCTGGAGGCGGCGACGGAACGTATCGTCACGGCGAACGGGGCGGACCTCGCGCGCGGTGCGGCCGACGGGACCTCCGTCCACCTGCTCGACCGGTTGCGCCTGGACCCGGCCCGCGTCGCTGCGGTGGCCGATGCGGTGCGCGACGTCGCGGCCCTGCCCGATCCCGTGGGTGAGGTGGTGCGTGGTTCGACGCTGCCCAACGGGCTGCGGTTGCGGCAGCTGCGCACCCCCATGGGCGTCCTCGGGGTCGTCTACGAGGCCCGGCCGAACGTCACCGTCGACGTCGCGGTCCTCGCGCTCAAGAGCGGCAACGCCGTCGTCCTGCGCGGCGGGTCGGCGGCCATGAGCACGAACACCGTCCTCGTCGAGGTCATCCGCGACGCGCTCACCTCGGCCGGTTTGCCGGCTGACGCCGTGAGCAGCATCGACGAGTTCGGTCGTGACGGCGTCGGTGCACTGCTCACCGCCCGTGGGCTCGTGGACCTGTTGGTGCCCCGCGGGGGTGCGGAACTCATCCAGCGCGTGGTGCGCGAGGCGAGCGTGCCCGTCATCGAGACGGGCGTCGGCAACTGTCACGTCTACGTCGACGCCTCGGCCGACCTGGGGCAGGCCCTGGAGATCGTCCTGAATGCGAAGGTGTCGCGTCCCAGCGTCTGCAACGCGGCCGAGACCGTGCTCGTCCATTCCGCGTTGACCTCCAACTTCCTCCCGACGCTGCTGACCGCGCTCGGCGCTGCCGGTGTGCGACTGCACGCCGACCCCGGTGCTCTCGCTGTCGCGTCCTCGGTGGGTATCGGGGCGGAAGCTGTCACCGACGAGGACTGGGCCGCGGAATTCCACGGGCTGGAGATCGCCGTCGGGATCGTCGACTCCGTCCAGGAAGCCGTCGAGCACATCTCGCGGTGGTCCTCCGCGCACACCGAAGCCGTCGTTGCCACCGATGTCAGGGTTACTGACTACTTCTGCGCCGCAGTCGATTCCGCGGTGGTCGCGGTGAACGCCTCGACCCGGTTCACCGACGGTGCGGAGTTCGGTCTGGGCGCCGAGGTCGGTATCTCCACCCAGAAACTGCACGCCCGCGGTCCCATGGGCCTGGCCGAGCTCACGACGACGACCTGGCAGGTCCTGGGCGACGGTCACGTACGCGTCTGAGCCCCCTCCGCGCAGGAGGCAGGACACGCCGGGAGTCCTCGGGGACCTCCCCGCCCGTGGCGGAACGCGTCGTGCGAGACTGAGATGCCAGCCGCAGGTGCTGGTAAGCACCGGACACTCGGAGGCATTCCGCCATGCTGCACGCGCTGGTCGCCCAGACCCTTCAGAACACCGACGACATGGAGACGCACGGTGCCGGTGTCACGCTCCCGCCCCTCGCCTGCGCCATTATCGCGATCTGCATCCTCATCGCGATGTTGATCGTCACGTGGGCCTTCCGGAGCGCCGGTACCCGGCACTGAGACGGCCCTGACGTCGCAGGACGCCACCCGTCGACCGAGACTCGGGGTCATGGGTGGCACGTTCGATCCGATTCATCACGGTCACCTGGTGGCCGCCAGTGAGGTCGCGGCGCGTTTCGACCTCGATGAGGTCGTTTTCGTACCGACCGGTCGCCCGTGGCAGAAGTCGCGCGAGGATCTCGCTCCGGCCGAGCATCGCTACCTGATGACCGTGATCGCGACGGCGTCGAACCCGCGTTTCACGGTCTCGCGGGTGGACATCGACCGACGCGGGTTCACCTACACCATCGACACCCTGCGTGAGCTCGCTGAGCTGCGCCCCGAGGCCGATCTCTTCTTCATCACCGGCGCCGACGCCCTCGCGCAGATCCTGCAGTGGAAGGACGTGGCCGAACTCTGGTCGCTCGCCCACTTCGTGGGCGTGAGCCGTCCAGGCCACGTCCTCAGCGATGACGGGTTGCCGCTGGATGGAGTCAGCCTGATGGAGGTCCCGGCCCTCTCCATCTCCTCGACGGACTGCCGCGAGCGGGTGGCCGACGGGTTGCCCGTGTGGTATCTCGTGCCGGACGGTGTCGTCCAGCACATCAGCAAGCACCGCCTCTACGCCGCGGCGGGGGAGACCCCGGTTCCCGTGGGACAATCGGGCGACTGAGACCGACCACCTACCACAGACCACAGACCGGGCCGAGGTCGGCCCAGCTGTCCCGAGGAGTTCCGTGCCCGCATCCGAGCGAGCCCTTGAGCTGGTGATGTCCGCAGCTGCTGCGGCCGTCGACAAGCTCGCGACCGACGTGATCGCCCTCGACGTGTCCGACCAGCTCTACATCACCGATGCCTTCCTGCTGGCGTCCGCACCGAACGAACGGCAGGTGCGTGCCATCGCCGAGGCCGTCGAAGAACGACTGCTGCCCAAGGGGTCCAAGCCCGTGCGCCGCGAGGGCGAGCGCGAGGGCCGCTGGGTCCTGCTCGACTTCGTCGACGTGGTCGTCCACGTCCAGCACTCCGAGGAGCGTGAGTATTACGCCCTCGAGCGACTGTGGAAGGACTGCCCGGTGATCGAGGTGGCGACCCCGGCCACCGCGGCGGCCGATTCGCAGGTGTGAGCGCAGCTCGCCTCGTCCTCTGGCGGCACGGGCGCACGCCTTTCAATGCGGAGAATCGACTCCAAGGGCAACTGGACGTGCCGCTCGACGGCGTCGGTCGGGCCCAGGCCCGCGCCGCCGCACTCCACGTGGCCACGCTCGAACCCGTGTCCCTCGTCTCCTCGGATCTCTCCCGTGCTGCGGAGACTGCCGCAGAATTGACGGCGTGCACCGGGCTGGTGGCGCGCCTCGACCCCGCGCTGCGCGAGGTGGATGCGGGGGAGTGGCAGGGCCTGCTGTCTCAGGAGATCACTGCTCGGTGGCCGGCTGAGTACGCGGCCTGGCGCCGTGGTGACGATGTTCGGATGGGCGGTGGCGAGAAACGCAGCGAGATGGCCGGTCGGACTGCCGATGCCGTGCAACGTCATGCACACGATGTCGACGAGGGCGGGACGCTGGTCGTCGCGTCGCACGGGGCCGCGCTCAAGGGTGCTCTGCTGCGCCTGGTGGGTTTGGACGTGACCTCGGGCCATGCGCTCACCGGGCTGCGCAATGCTCACTGGGCGGTGCTGGAACGACGACGCCAGGGGTGGGCGCTGGCGGAGTACAACGCCGGCCCCCCGGGTGCCGATGTGGGTGTCGAAGGGTAAGGGCGTGACGGGTCGGTGACCGTAGCGGTTCGAAGCACCGCCCCGTGTGGTCTATGCTGGATTCCGTTGCCTCGGAGACGTGGTGACTACCCGCAAGGGGCTGTGGCGCAGCTGGTAGCGCACCTCCATGGCATGGAGGGGGTCAGGGGTTCGAATCCCCTCAGCTCCACCCTCGAAGGCCCGGACGACAGTCCGGGCCTTCGTTGTTCCCCCGGGTGCCGGGGTGTCAGGCCCGCACGGACGAGGGCTCCCACCCCAGGGCCGGCGCGACGTGGCGCACGATCGACTCCATGAGGTGGGTGTTGTACTGGACCCCGAGGGCGTTCGGGATCGTCACCAGCAGGGTGTCGGCGTCACGTACGGCAGTGTCCTTGGCGAGCTCCTCCGCGAGCTGGTCGGGTTCCCCGACGTAGCTCTTGCCGAAGCGGGCCAGCCCCGGTTCGCCGAGGGAGCCGACCTGGTCGCTGCTGCCTTCCTCGTTGCCGAAGTAGTGACGGTCGAGGTCGGTGACGAGCGGCATGATGCTGCGACTCACCGACACCCGCGGTTCGCGTTGCCAGCCCGCCTTGGCCCACTCCTCGCGGAAGATCGCGATCTGCTCAGCCTGCAGTTGATCGAAAGGCACACCGGTATCCTCGGTGAGCAGGGTGGAGCTCATGAGGTTCATGCCCTGGCGGGCGACCCAGCGCGCGGTCTCCCGGGTTCCCGAACCCCACCAGATGCGGTCGGCGAGTCCGGGGGACTGCGGCAGGATCGGCAACGCCGTCGAGCGGCCCGTCATGCGCGGGTTCGACGCGGTCATCCCGGCCCCCGCGATGGCCCGACGGAAGACGTCGGTGTGACGACGGGCCATGTCCGCCTCGGTCTCACCCTCGGCGGGGACATAGCCGAACGCTGCCGGACCGTTCGATGCGGGCTCTGGTGATCCGCGGCTCACGCCGAGTTGCAGGCGGGAGTCGGAGATGAGGTCCGTCATCGCGGCTTCCTCGGCCATGTACAGCGGGTTCTCGTAGCGCATGTCGATCACGCCCGTACCCAGTTCGATATAGCTCGTGCGGGCGGCCATCGCCGCCAGTATCGGGAAGGGTGCGGCTTGCTGACGGGCGAAGTGGTGCACCCGCACGTAGGCGCCGTCGAAACCGAGCTCCTCAGCGGCGACGGCGAGCTCCACCGTCTGCACGAGGGCCTCACGGGCCGTGCGGGCGTGCGAGCCCTGGACCGGTTGGTAGTGGCCGAAGGACAGGAAGCCGATGCTCTTCACGACTGCTTCAACCTTCAAGTGTCGTGCGGTGTTCCCGGCAGACGTGTTCTTCGGCGAGTGTTCTCCGTCAGGTGTGTCTCGTCAGGCAGGATGACGATCGTGCAGCCCGAGATCTCCAAGGACACCACGATCTGCCTGTCGTTGTCGGGACGCCCCAGCAACCTGGGGACCCGGTTCCACAACTTCCTCTACCGAGAGCTTGGCCTCGACTTCGTCTACAAGGCGACGACGACGCGCGACATCGCCGCCGCCGTGAGGGGACTGCAGGCGCTCGGCATCCGGGGCGCGGGGATCTCGATGCCCTTCAAGGAGGCGGTCATCCCGCTGCTCGACGAGCTGGAGGCGTCCGCCGCCGCCATCGATTCGGTGAACACCATCGTCAACACCGACGGTCACCTCACCGGCTACAACACCGACTACCTCGCCGTCGTGGCCCTCCTGGATGCCCACGGCATCCGGCCCGGCGGTACGGCCGTCGTCCTCGGCAGCGGGGGCATGGCCAAGGCGTGTCTCGCCGCCTTGCGAGACAACGGTTTCGGCGACCTCGTGGTAGTTGCGCGCAATCGCGCGGCGGGGCCGGCGCTGGCCGCGATCTACGACGCCCGCTGGCTGCCCGAGATCGGGTCGCTGCGCCCCGCGCTGGTGGTGAACGCGACCCCGATCGGGATGGCGGACGGGCCGGACGAGGGACGCTCTCCCGTGGGGCGCGAGGTCGTGGAGGCCGCCGACGCCGTCGTCGAGGTGGTCGCCGTGCCACCGCTCACCCCGCTGGTCGAGCTTGCCCGAGCCCTCGGCAAACCCGTCGTCACGGGCACCGAGGTGGCTGCGTTGCAGGCCGCTGAGCAGTTCTTCCTCTACACCGGTGTTCGACCGAGTGCGGATCAGGTGGTGCGGGCGGGGGCGTACTCCCGCGGGCGATGACCCGTCACCCACCTGCCGCATCCAGCGACGGGTCCGGTGTGCCGACGTCAACAGGTGTGAGTGCTGCTCCGGACCCGACCCTGCTGGACCATCTGCGAGCCTTGCGCGGGCGCCACGACCTGCGGTCCTGGATCGTCGGCTTCCTCGGCGTCCCCGCTCTGGGAGCCCTCGGTATCGGAGTCACCGCGTGGACCGCGCCGCAGGCCGTACCCGTGGTCGCCCTCGTCGTGGCGGTCCTTGTCGTGGTGGCCGTGCTCGGCGTGGCGCTGGCCGCCAGCATCCACTCGCTGCGGGCCGCCGAAGGGGTGGCGCAGGATCTGCTGTCCCGCCTCGATGCCCTGCGTGACGAGACGGTCAAGGACGAGATCACGGGGTTGCTCAACCGCCGCGGTCTCCTGCTCGTGGGTCATCAGGTGCTCGAAGCGGCGCTTCGTTCCGGAGGTGGTGTGCACGCCTGCGCGGTTCACGTGACCCCGGTCGTCCAGCTCGGATCGACCCCGCTGCCGCTGGAGGAGTTGTGGACCGCGCGGGAGGCCGAGTGGGCGGCCACCGCCGCTGCGTTGCGTGCGGCCACTCGCGCCTCCGACGTCGTCGCGCGGGAGGAGTCCGGGCACTTCCTCGTCCTGGGTCCCGGCGCGGGGCTGCACGCTCAGGAACTCGAACGCCGCGTCCGGGTCGGGCTCGCCCAGAGCCGGTTGCAGGGCGGCGGGGACCGTGTCAACCGGGTGTCGGTCGAGGTGGGTGCGGCCACCCTCGCGCCCTGGGACGAGGGCGGGGTCGAGGAGCTCATCCTGCGTGCGGAACAGGCGCTGGCCCAGCGCCGCGACCTCCGCCGCAGCGCACCCCAGCACGGCTGGTCCCGGCGGCGCAACGACCGCCAGCAGCCCCGAACGGATCGTCCCGGGGCCTGACGCGCTAGGCTGTCAACGTGCACGTCGACTGCTTCGGAGAGCGACTTCCGGTACGGCGCTGAGCTGCTGCGGACCCGCAGGTGCCGGCGTCGTGACCCCTCCTGTGCGAGGGGTCTTTCCGCGTTCAGGAGCAGTGGCGGTGCGTACCAGGGCACCAGGAGGACGACATGACGCAGACCGACGCGACGCAGGCCGACGAGTTCGGTGCCGGCGGCAACCCGCAGCCCAACGGGCCGGAGGAGCAGCGCTACGACGCGTTCGCCCTGCAGGAGAAGTGGTTGCCGGTCTGGGACGAACTCCGACCGTTCCGCAGCGGGGAACCGGGCGACACCCGGCCCAAGAAGTATGTGCTCGACATGTTCCCCTACCCCTCGGGCGACCTGCACATGGGTCATGCCGAGGCGTACGCCCTCGGTGATGTCATCGCCCGCTACTGGTTGCAGCGCGGCTACGACGTCATGCACCCCATCGGCTGGGACGCGTTCGGCCTTCCCGCCGAGAACGCAGCCATCAAGCGCGGGCTCGACCCGCGCGGATGGACCTACGAGAACATCGCCCAGCAGCGCGCCTCGATGCGCCGCTACGCATGCTCCTTCGACTGGGACCGCGTCCTGCACACCTCCGACCCCGGGTACTACAAGTGGAACCAGTGGCTGTTCCTCAAGTTGTACGAGAAGGGTCTGGCGTACCGCAAGGACTCCCTGGTCAACTGGGACCCCGTCGATCAGACCGTCCTGGCCAACGAGCAGGTACTGCCCGACGGCACGTCGGAACGCTCCGGTGCCAAGGTCGTCAAGAAGAAACTGACCCAGTGGTACTTCCGGATCACCGACTACGCCGACCGGTTGCTGGACGACCTCGACTCCCTCGAGGGCACCTGGCCCGCGAAGGTCATCAGCATGCAGCGCAACTGGATCGGGCGCTCCACGGGTGCCGAGGTCGACTTCGTCATCGAGGGTCGCGAAGAACCCGTGACGGTCTACACGACCCGTCCCGACACCCTGCACGGTGCGACGTTCATGGTCGTCGCAGCGGATTCGGACCTGGCCGAGGAACTGGCCGCGGGAGCCGACGACGACATCCGCGCGCGGTTCGAGGCCTACCGCACCGAGGCTCAGGAGACCTCCGACATCGACCGGCTGAGTTCTGAGCGGGAGAAGACGGGCGTCGCGCTGGGGCGGTTCGCGCTCAATCCGGTTAACGGTGAACGACTGCCGATCTACGCCGCCGACTACGTCCTGGCCGACTACGGCACGGGCGCCATCATGGCCGTACCCGCGCACGATCAGCGTGACCTCGACTTCGCCAGGGCGTTCGGCCTGCCCGTGCGGGTCGTCGTCGACGTCCGCGACGCCGACGGCGGTGCGCTGCCCGATCCGGCGGTGTCCGGGGAGGCGACCGCGGGCGACGGTGTCCTGGTGAACTCCGCGGCGTTGAACGGGCTGACCAAGTCGGCCGGCATCGCCGCCGCGATCGATGCCCTCGTGTCGGCCGGTAGCGGGCGTGCGGCCAAGAACTACCGGCTGCGCGACTGGTTGATCTCGCGGCAACGCTACTGGGGCACACCCATTCCCATCATCCACACCGAGACGGGCGAGGTCCCCGTCCCCGAGGATCAGTTGCCCGTCCTGCTGCCGCCGTCCGAGGGGTTGAACCTCACCCCCAAGGGCACCTCGCCCCTGGGGGCGGCCGAGGACTGGGTCAACGTGGCCAGTCCCGTCGACGGATCTCCCGCGCGCCGCGACCCGGACACGATGGACACCTTCGTCGACTCGTCCTGGTACTACCTGCGTTTCGTGTCCCCGAACGACGACACCCAGGCGTTCGACCCGGATCTCATCGCCCAGTGGGGGCCCATCGACCAGTACGTCGGTGGTGTCACCCACGCGATCCTGCACCTGCTCTACGCGCGGTTCATCACCAAGGTGTTGCACGACATGGGGTACCTGACGTTCGACGAACCGTTCACCCGGTTGCTGAACCAGGGCATGGTGCAGATGGACGGTTCGGCCATGAGCAAGTCCAAGGGGAACCTGGTTCGGTTGTCCGATCAGCTGGACGAGCACGGGGTCGACGCGGTCCGGCTCACGATGTCCTTCGCGGGACCACCCGAGGACGACATCGACTGGGCCGACGTGTCGCCGGCGGGTTCGGCGAAGTTCCTGGGCCGCGCGTGGCGGTTGGCCCGTGACGTGACGTCGCAGCCCGGCCTCGACCCGGGCACGGGTGACGCCGCCCTGCGCTCCGTGACGCACAAGACCGTGCACGAGGTGACCCAGCACGTCGAGGCGTTCCGGTTCAACGTCGCCGTCGCCCGCGTCATGGAACTCGTCAACGCCACCCGGAAGGCCATCGATTCCGGTTGCGGGGCGGCCGATCCGGCGGTGCGCGAGGCGAGTGAGGCGACGGCCGTCATGCTCAGTCTGTTCGCGCCCTACGTGGCCGAGGACATGTGGAGCCTGCTGGGCCACGAACCGGCCGTCGCCCGCGCGGGTTGGCCGGTGGTCGACGATGCACTGCTGGTCGAGGACACCGTGACCTGCGTCGTGCAGGTGCAGGGCAAGGTCCGTGACCGGTTCGAGGTCTCGCCCGACATCACTCAGGACGCGTTGCGGGAGCTGGCTCTGGGGAGCGAGAAGATCCAGCAGGCGATCGCGGGCCGGGACCTGCGGACGGTCGTCGTACGGGCCCCCAAACTCGTCAACATCGTCCCCGCCTGAGTCGTGTCCCCGTCGCCCGCTCCCTCCCCGTCGTTCTCCCTGTCCACGCCGCGGCTCGTACTGCGGCGCTGGCGGGAGGACGACCGGGAACCATTTGCAGGGATGAACGCCGACCCTGAGGTCATGCGTCATTTCCCAGCTGTCCTGGATCGTTCCCGCTCGGACAGCCTCGCCGACTATTGCGACGAATGCTTCGACCTGCTCTCGGCGCAGGGGCAACCGTACGGACTCGGCGTGGTCGAGCGACGCGAGGACGGGGAGTTCCTGGGTTTCACCGGTTTGCACCGCATGCGTTATTACCCCGACGACGTGGAGATCGGCTGGCGTCTCGCCCGTGACGCCTGGGGACACGGGTACGCGACCGAGGCTGCGTCGATGTGGGTCGGTTACGCCCGGGACGTTCTTCGCCTGCCGCGGTTGATCTCCATCGTCGACCCCGACAACGCCGCGAGTCTTGCCGTCACCCGGAAACTCGGCATGGTCGAGGGCTGGCGCGGTGAGCGGGAGGGGCGCGCCCACGTCGTGATGGTGCTGACCTTCGGGGAGTAGCGGGGTTCGGGGATAGGGCGGTTCGCGGAGTTGGGCAGGGTGAGCGGTCGTCGCGCCGCGCCGACCAGCCCGTTCAGGCGTTCGCCGTCGCCACCATCGCCTCGAGCTCGGACTCCGTGATGGGGAACCCGGGGAAACGGGTGAGGCGCTGCAGGGGCATGGCCCGCATCATCTCGCCGTTCGTCGGGTCCGCGAGCATCTCGGCCCAGTGCCCGTCACCCAGGGCCGCCCGGACCATCGGCCCGGCGACGGGGTGCGCGAGCCAGTCCTCGGCCTCGGAGTCGGCGCCGATTTCGACGCGCACCTCCTCGCCCGGGATCGTCACGGTGCTCGCGAGTCGGATGTCGCGGGAGGAGGACCCGACACGGATGCCGAAGTCGCCGCCTTCGACGACCCAGCGCCCCACCGTCGGATGCCAGAAGGAGAACGCGCGCTCGTCGAGCGTGACGACGACGAGCCGCGACGCACCGGGTTCGAGGGTCACCCGGGCGAAACCCTTGAGTTCCTGTTCCGGGCGGTACACCGAGGACTCCTGGTCGCTGACGTAGACCTGCACGGTCTCGGTACCGACACGCTCCCCGGTGTTGGTGATCGTCACCCGCACGTCGAGACCACCCTCACCCGCCACGAGGCGGAGGTCGGTGTAACCGAACGTGGTGTAGGAGAGGCCGTGTCCGAACGGATAGGCGACCGGGAGTTGGTGGGCGTCGTACCAGCGATACCCGATGAGCAGCCCCTCGCCGTAACGGACGTGGCCGAATTCCCCGGGGAAGTTCCCGACGGTGGGGTTGTCGAGGTAGTTCAGCGGAACCGTCTCCGCGAGCTTGCCTGACGGGTTCGCCGCGCCGGTCAGCAGTTCCGCGATTGCGCCACCACCGGCCTGTCCGAGCAACCAGCCTTCGAGGATCGCGCGAACCCCGCCCTGCCACGGTTCGAGGTTGACGACGCAACCGTTGGACATCACGACGACGACGTTCGGATTCGCTGCGACGAGCGCCTCGAGCAGGTTCAGTTGGGACGGGGGCAGATTCGTGTGGTCGCGGTCGTAACCCTCCGACTCGTAGGCCGCCGGCAATCCGAGGAACGCGAGCACGACCTCCGCCGACCCGGCGGTGGCGACGGCCTCCGCGAGCAGTGCCGCGTCGGTGTCGTCGGAGGACGGAACGTACCCCGCCGCGAACGTGACCTCGCGGTGGCCGGCAAACGCGGTCTGGAGCGCGCTCAACGCGTCGTCGAGTCGGGTCGGGTTCACCTGCGAACTGCCCGCGCCCTGGTAGCGGGGGGTGCGGGCGAACTCGCCGACGACGGCGACGGTGCCGCCGGTGGCGGCCAACGGCAACGTTGCGTCGTTCTTCAGCAGGACGGCACTGGCCGTGGCGGCCTCCCGGGCCAGGACGTGGTGGGCCTCGTGGTCGACGACACCCGGGTCGGCGAGGGCGGCGCGGGACTTCCCCACCAGTTCCAGTACCCGGGTCGCGGCGCGGTCGACGTCGGCCAGGGGGAGGGTTCCGGCGGCGACGGCGTCGAGGATGCGCTGGGTGCCGGCACCCGAGGAGGACGGCATCTCCAGGTCGAGCCCGGCCGAGACGCCGTCCGCACGGGAGTTCACGGCACCCCAGTCGGAGACGACGAGGCCGGTGAAACCCCATTCCGCACGCAGTACCCGGGTCAGCAACCAGGGGTTCTCGGAGGCGTAGACACCGTTGATGCGGTTGTAGGAGCACATCACCGTCCACGGTTGTGCGGTCTTCACGACGCGCTCGAAGGCACTCAGGTAGATCTCGCGCAGCGTGCGTTCGTCCGCGTCGACGGAGATCGTCATCCGCTGCGTCTCCTGGTTGTTGGCCGCGAAGTGCTTCAGCGACGTCCCGACGCCCTCGCTCTGCACGCCCTGGACGAGGGCGGCCGCGAGGTCACCGGTGAGGACCGGGTCCTCGGAGAAGTACTCGAAGTTGCGCCCGCACAACGGAGATCGCTTCATGTTCACACCCGGGCCGAGCAGCACGGAGACCTTCTCGGCGCGGGTCTCGCGGCCCAGCGCCGCACCCACACGTCGCAGAAGGTCGACGTCCCAGCTGGACGCGAGCCCCGCCGCGGGCGGGAAACAGGTGGCGGGGACGCTGTCGGTGAGACCGAGGTGGTCGCCACCCCCGGCTTGCTTGCGCAGGCCGTGCGGCCCGTCGGTGACCATCAGGGCGGGCACGTCGAGCCGCTCGACCGGCTGCGTGTGCCAGAAATCGAGGCCGTCGAGGAGGGATGCCTTCTCCTCCAGGGTCATCTGGTCGAGGGTGCGCC
>JBPBQU010000542.1:0-12367 GCA_050955085.1 Janthinobacterium lividum
CGGTGACGACCGGTTCAGCGGTTGCGGTGACGACCGGTTCAGCGGTTGCGGTGACGACCGGTTCAGCGGTTGCGGTGACGACCGGTTCAGCGGTTGCGGTGACGACCGGTTCAGCGGTGGCGGTGACGACGGGCGCGGTGGTTGCGGTTGCGACGGGCGCGGTGGTTGCGGTTGCGACGGGCGCGGTGGGGGTGGCGACGGGCGCGGTGGTGGGGGTGACGACCGGCGCGGTGGTAGCGGTGGGGGTCGGGGTGGCGGGCTGCGGGAGGAGGGCTGTCACGAATTTCGCGGCCTCGGCCGTGTAGGTGTCCAGGTAGTGGTCGTGCCCGGTGCCGGTAGCACCCTTCTGGCAGATCTGGTCGGTGCTGTTGCAGAAGTCGGCGATCCTGCTGGCGTAGGCGGCCAGAGCACCGGTACGGCGCGGGTTGGGCGAACTCACCCCGGCGGTGAAGGTGCCCCGGTTGAAGGATTCCTTCGCGTTGAAGAACGGGTCCCCGTACAGCACGACGGCGGCCACCTTGGCCCCCAGCGTCGCCGACAACGGGGCGATCCCGCTCCCGGCCAGCACGTCACCGACCACCCAGGCACCTTGCGAATACCCCACCAGGACGAACTTCTGGTCCGGGCACGCGGCCGCCTGGGAAGCGATCCGGGCTTGGAGATCGGTACGGCCCACCGGCTGGCTCTGCGAATAGTCGCCGCCGACGAGGGTACCCGTCACGCTGGCGGGGTAGGGCAGCCCGTAGGTCTCCACCGTGGCTGCCGCACCCGTGGAGATCGCGGACACCAGCGGTACCTCCTGCTTCCCGATGTAGGGCGCCTTCGGCGTCTCACCGGTACCGCGGACCACGATGGTCTCGACCGCGGCGCAACCGCTGGCCGGCGGGGCAGCAGCGAAGGTCGAGGTGGTGCTCAGGCCCGCTAAACCGGCGGCCACCACCGCCACCGCCGTGGCGGCGATGGAGGTTCTCTTGCGCTTGCGCGCTTGTCGCAGAGTGGTGCGAGTGACGTTCTCGAAAACGTTTCCCATGGTCTCCCCTTCGTCGGCGAACCTCTGTCAGGCCGTCGCGTTCTGTATTTAAAACAGTACGGAAGGTGACATGCCGCTGTCAGGGGCCGAACGAGTGGTTACCGCGGAACTGGTGGACATCCGGGCGGTGCAACACCGCATCGGATCATGGGGGTTTCCCTCCGGGACGATCGCGGACGATGTCCAGCAACAACTATGGGCCGCTATGCCCTCCCACCGGTATGGTGCTCAGGGCCGAAAGGGTGGCCGAAGAGGTGGCCGCGATACCCGAGGTGTCAGCGTGTGCCCCGGATGGAGTAGACCCGGGTGGTGCCGTCACCGGTATCGAGGACACGTCGGCGTGCGCGGTGAAGTGCACCGAGTTGTTGCAGCCGATGGGGATCGACGGTGTGTTCACCCCGAGACGTTCGTCTCGCCCCACGGACGGGTCGATGAGGGGGTGACGTCACCGTCTTCCCGCTGGCAACGGGCAGGGTGCGGGGGAGGTGGTGAGAAGATCGACCGTGTCGAGGGAGGGTCAGGACGTCGCCACGGTGACGCGCCGGGGATGCCGTTTCCTGGCTTCCACCCGTGAGTGGATCGATGGAACCGCGCGAGTCGCACCCGCCTCGCTCATGGTCGAGCTTCAGGGGACGCACACCGAAGAACCAGGAGAAAAACTGTCTCCCAGAGATTCCGATCGGTGTCTACCTGGCCAGGAGGGCGCTGATGTGTTCTGCGGGCTGAGGTTGGCCGAGGTGATAACCCTGCAGCAGGTGAACCCCGGCGGTTGCGAGATGGTTGCGCTGGGCTTCTGTCTCCACTCCTTCGCCGATGACGCGTAGGTCCAGGTTGGTGGCCACGACGAGGACGGCGTCGATGAGGGCGCGGGAGCGGGCGTCACCGGGAAGACCCGCGACGAAACTGCGGTCGATCTTGGCGTAGGCGACCGGGAGACTGACCAGGCGGGAGAGGGAGGAGTAACCGGTGCCGAAGTCGTCGATGGACATCGGGTGGCCCAGTGCGTAGTAGTCGTTCAGCACCGGCAGCAACAGGGGGTCGGTGAAGGCGTCCTCGAGGATCTCCAGACCCAGGTCGCTGGCTTCCAGGTCGTGAGCGCGCAAACTGGCGGTGATGGTGGCAAGGGTTTCGGGATCGGACAGTTCCTGCGGCCGTAGGTTGCAGAAAACCCGTCGCGGCGCCCGGTCACCCAGTTGACGGCGCCAGGCGGCGAGTTGCGTGCAGGCGGTGTCGATCACCCACCGCCCGATGCTGGGCAGGGCGCCGGTGTCTTCCGCACGCTCGATGAAGTCGTGCGCGGGCAGCAGGCCGTGTTCGGGGTGGGACCAACGCAGCAGGGCCTCCACCGCGTCGATCGCTCCGGTCCGGGCGTCGATGATGGGTTGGTAGTGCAGGATCAACTGCCCCCGGTTCAGGGCGCAGACAAGATCGCGTTCGAGCTGATGGCCGTAACTGAAAGCGGTGCCGAACGCGTGGTCACGGATGACGACGCGGCTGCGACCGGCTGCCTTCGCTGCATACATCGCGGTGTCGGCATCGTGCAGCAGGGTTTCGGCGTCGGGAGCATCGCGGGTGGTGGTGACGCCGATACTGGCGGAAATGACCACGTCGACGCCGTCGATGGCCACCGGTTGCGCCATTACCGCTCGTAGCCGGGAGGTCACGACCCTCAGGATGTGGTGCAGGCTTTCCACCTCGTTGGGCAGGTCCTCGCACAGCAGCACGAATTCGTCGCCGGCCAGGCGGGCCAGGGTGTCCCCGGCCCGCAAGGTGCTGCTCATCCGGCGGGTGACCTCCAGGAGAACCCGATCCCCCGCCCCATGACCGAAGGTGTCGTTGATCTCCTTGAAGCGGTCCAGGTCGATGAACATCACCGCGATCGTGCTCTGGCGGCGCCGAGCGGTGACCAGGGCGTTTTCCAGGTGGTCGTAGAGCAGGCCCCGGTTGGGGAGGCCCGTCAATTGATCGTGCAGGGCGCGCTGCTCCAGCTCGCGCCGTGAGGCCTTCGCCTCATCGCGGTCGTGGGCCATCACGAGGTAGGAGACGGCCACATCGGCCAGCAGCGATGCCGCGGACATGGTCGCCTCGTCCCAGGTCCCGGCCTGGCGGCGGTAGAGGTCGAGACTGCCCCACGAGCGACCACGGCTGCGCAGGGGCAACGCGACCACCGCCTGCAGCTGCGCCTCCAGAGCGGCGTCCACCAAGGCGCCCCAGCGTCCGTGCTGCGTTCCTAGGTCGGCGACGACGACGGGGTGACCCGACTCGATGGCCTCCCGGCACGGGCCCTGGGCCAGGGCTTCCTGCAGCATCTCCACCTGCACCGACGTTGCGTCGGCATGGACGAACCGACCGCGGTGCGGTTCCTTCTCTGCCTCGAAGATGCCCATCACCCCGACGCTGTCCACCTCGAGGGTCTGCGCTGCGGTGGCGCACAACTCCACCAGCATCGAGTCCACCGAGAAGTCACCTGTCGCTGCCCGGGCCAACCGGGCCAGCGCCGCCACCAACTCACCGTGATCGACAGGATTGGTGGGCACGCCAGCGTCTCTGCGGCGTCCGCGCGAGGAGGCCCCCGTGTGCGAGCTCACGCGCTGGCGACGATCTTGTCCGGGCTGGAGTGCAACCGCGCCGTCATGATGCCCTTGGTTTCGTCGATGACGGCCCGGGAGCGCATCGCGGTCCGCAGGTGGGCGTCGGACGCGGTGGAGGAGGCGTGCAGGGAGTGGTTGCCCAACGCGATGGCGGCGTCACCGGCAAAGAGCTCCGCCAGCTGCCGCGAGTCGAGGTCGAGCAGCGGCTCGTCGAAGCGGTGGACGTTGATCCCGCTCACGATCCGTTGCGGCACGGGCATACCCATCGACTTCATGCTGCGCACCCCGTGTCGGGCGGCGACGGGGGAGAATCCCGGAGGGGTGTCGTCCAGATGGGCGCCGACGAGTCGATCCCGTGGGGGTGAGGCGTCCTGAGATTGCAGCGGGTACAGCCGTGAACGGGGATGGCTGGCGGGTGTCCCCCCCGGGCGCTGCGTCGCCTGCTCATTCGTGGGCTTGTGCACCACGATGGTCTCCTCTTGGTCCGCGGGCAGCCGACACCGACTCGAGTGATCGGTTCGATTGCGCCGCGAGTGGCCCCGAGCCAACGGGGCCTGCGACCGGCTGACGATTCAACCACACCGAGACGCCCGTTCCAGGGGTCGTCGCAGCAACGCAGGATCTGCTTACTGTAACGCTAGGAACACAGAAGGTATCCAGTGGCCTGTGGCGAGCCCAACCGTCCCAGCAGTATGGGCTGCGCCTCACTTACCGCCGATCAGTGCCCCTGGTCGGCGACGGGCGGTCCGTGACAAGACGCGGGACGCGCACCTGGACACGCCACCCGACGAGGTGGTCTCCGGGGCGAATCATGATGACGGGTATGAGCCGACGCAGCGGTGCGCACCCGGCCCTCGCCACAGTGGCGTTCGGGATCCTCGCTCTTCCCCTCGTCGTGGAATGGGTGCAGTGGCGGGCCTCGCGGGAAGGACTCCCCGAAGACGTCCGAACCGCCGACACGGTGCTCGTCCTGGGCTGCCCCAGTCGCGCGTCCGGAGCATTGCATCCCCTGCAGGCCTGGCGCAGCGAGGTGGGAGCCCGATCCCTGTCCGCCGCGGCGGGGTCGCGGTTGATCTTCACCGGGGGAGCGGGTCCCGGGGAGGTGAGCGAAGCGGACGTCATGGCCCGCTACGCCTGCGACGTCCTCGGGGTCGCGCCGGAGCGGATCCACCGGGAGACCACATCACGAACGACATGGCAGAACCTGGAGTTCTCCCTTCCGTTGTTGGAGGGAGGCTCCACGATCGCCATTGCCTCCTCCCCGGTGCACGCGTGGCGGGCGCGCCGTTACCTGGCCCGGCAGCGCCCCGACCTCGCCGAGCGTCTGGTGCGCGCCGACGACTACCGGTTCGGCGAACGGTGGCGGCTGAAGGCCGCCACCCTGGCGTACGACGTGGCCCGGTCACTGCGGCTGCGCCTGGGTGGTGCTCCGCTCACCGAACGGGTCGACCTACGACGGCTCAGGGCTGGCGACGTTCCACCCGCCAGGACGACGTGTCGTCCAACGGTGCCGGCGAACCGGAGGTGCTGACGAACACGAGGCGGTCGTGCAGGCGCGACGTCCGGCCCTGCCAGAACTCGACCTCAAGAGCCGCTACCAGGTATCCGCCCCAGTGCGGGGGCGCGGGGACATCGGAGGAGGACCCGGTGTCCGGCCACCGCCGCCGCAGTTCGGCCTCCCGGGTGTGCAACTCCTCGGCCGAGGCGATCGGGCGGGACTGCTCGCTCGTCCAGGCGCCGATCCGGGATCCGTAGGGCCGCGACGCGAAATAGGTCTCGGTCTCCTCGCGGGGGACCATGCTCGCCCGCCCGAGTACGGCGACCTGGCGGTGCAGCCCGTACCACCCGAAGAGCAGTGAGACCCGGGGGTCGTGCGCCATCGCGGCCGCCTTGCGTGACCGTTGGTTGGTGAAGAAGACGAACCCACGGGCGTCCACGGCCTTGAGGAGCACGGTGCGGGCGGAGACGCCGTCCGCGTCGACGGTGGAGACCACCAGAGCATTGGGTTCGACGATCCCGGACTGCTCCCCGGCCTCGATCGCGGCTGAGTACCAGGTACGGAACTGGGTCAGCGGATCGGACGCGAGATCGGTGAGGTCGAAGGGGTTCTCGCCGTAGTCGATGCGCCGCTGCGCCGGGTCTTCCACCTCGCCAGGTTAGTCACCGGGACCGCCGTCAGGGCGCCCGACCCGGTGGGCCGGACGCCCCGCGGATCAGTTGCCGATCTTGTCGTCGGCCGCCTGCTTCGCCTTGTCGATGGCGTCGTCGTGCGAACCGCCGGTCTTCTCGTCCGCGGCCTCGCCGGCTTTGTCGAGGCCCGCGTCGCTGGCCTTCTCGGTGATGTCGTCCAGACCTGGCACGTGGTGCCTCCTGCTTCTCGGAAAAGATCGGGAAGATCCCGCCTCGCGAGTCTGCGCCCGGTGGCGGGAGCTCGCATCTCCGGGGCCCGGGTGCCGAGGTCCGTCCGGGCCCGTAGCGTCGAACTGCACTTCCGGCGGTGATGCCGTCGGACGACGTCCACGGAGGAGAGTCATGTCCACACGATCCGACGAAGAACCCGGTTCGGCACAGGTGGCCGAGTCCGCCACCGAGCAGGGTTATGGCAACGACACCGGTTTCGCCGCCGAGGCCGAGGAGGCCGACGAGAACTCGAGCCCCGACGAGGACACCGACGACGACACCGACGACTGAGGTCCGTTTCCGGCGACGACCAGGATCAGGCCGGACGCCTCGACCAGGCCGGGTGAGCGTGAGTCCGGCGATCGGTGGCGGCGAGTCCACTTGTCGCTGAGTCGTCTTGTCGCTGAGCCGTCGAGGAGGACGAAGTGCACGATCAGCGCAAGGTCACCGAGGCTCGGCTCCATCGAGCGTTGGTGCAACGCATCGCACCCGCGGTGCACGCCCGACGTCTGCCGGTCGAGGTGGCCGCCTGGCACGTGCCGGGTGAACCGGTCCCGGTGGCCGTGGGGATCGCCGCCGGGTTCGCGCCGTTCGCGGTGGGGACACCGTGGGGGCCGCCGTGGAGCACGACGTGGTTCCGGCTGCGGGGTGAGGTTCCCGGGGACTGGGCTGGGCAGGAGGTCGAGGTCGTCTTCGACCTCGGCACGAACCCCGCCACCGTGGGTTTCCAGGCCGAGGGGTTGGTCTACACCTCGGCCGGGGAGCCGGTGAAGTCCATCAACCCGCGCTCGACCTGGATTCCCGTCCCCGCCGGGTGCGGTTCCTTCGAGTTCTACGTCGAGGCCGCCTCGAACCCCGACGTGCTGGACGCTGGCGGTGAGCAGTTCGACCCGACCTACCTCGGGGACATCCTGACCGCTTCGCACGATCCGCTCTACGTCCTCGCCTGCGCCGACGTCACGGTGCGTGACGTCGAGGTGGACCGACTGCTGTCCGACCTCGACGTCCTCGGCGGGTTGATGCTCGAACTCGACCTCGTGGACGCCCGCCGCTGGGAGCTGTTGCGTGGCATCGACTCCGCTCTCGACGCGCTCGATCCGCACGACGTCTCGGGTACGGCCGCCGCGACGCGGGCCGTCCTGGCGCCGTTGTTCGAGGCACCCGCCCGCCATTCCGCGCACCGGGTGGCGGCCGTGGGGCACGCCCACATCGACTCGGCCTGGTTGTGGCCGCTGCGCGAGACCGTCCGCAAGGTCGCCCGCACGGCCAGCAACGTCACCCAGCTCATGGACGTCCACCCGACGTTCAGCTACGCCATGAGTTCCGCACAGCAGTTCGCCTGGATTGCGGAACACCGCCCCGAGGTCCACGAGAAGGTCAAGAAGTGGGTGGCGCAGGGGCGCTTCGTCCCCGTCGGCAGCATGTGGGTCGAGTCGGACACGAACATGGTGGGTTCCGAGGCCATGGTGCGCCAGTTCCTCGAAGGAAAGGGGTTCTTCGCCCGCGAGTACGGCATCGACACCGAGGAGGTCTGGCTGCCGGACTCCTTCGGCTACTCCGCGGCCCTCCCGCAGATCATGAAGCTCGCGGGGGCTCGATGGTTTCTCACCCAGAAGATCTCCTGGAACACCGAGAACAGATTCCCGCACCACACCTTCGACTGGGAGGGCATCGACGGGACCAGGATCTTCACCCACTTCCCGCCCGTCGACACCTACAACTCCGAGCTCAGCGCGAAAGAGCTCGCCCACGCCGCCCGCAACTTCTCCGAGAAGGGTCGAACGGGGTTGTCCCTCGTCCCCTTCGGCTGGGGTGACGGCGGCGGGGGACCCACCCGCGAGATGCTGGCCCGCGCCGACCGCCTCGGTGACCTCGAGGGGTCGGCGCGGGTGGCGCTCACGACGCCGCGACAGTTCTTCATCGACGCCGAGGCCGACTACCCGGACCGGCCGGTGTGGTCCGGGGAGCTCTACCTGGAGATCCACCGCGGCACGTACACGTCCCAGGCCAGGACCAAGCAGGGCAACCGGCGCAACGAACACCTCCTGCGCGAGGCCGAACTGTGGGCGACGTCGGCCCACGTCCTGCGCGGGGCCGACTACCCCGCCGCGCACCTGCAATCCCTGTGGCGCACCGTCCTGCTGCACCAGTTCCACGACATCCTGCCCGGGTCCTCGATCGCGTGGGTCCACCGGGAGGCGGTTGCCGAGCACGCGCGGGTGAGTGAGGAACTCGAAGGAATCATCGCGACTGCGCTCAGGGTGGTGGCGGGAGAGGGGTCGCTCGCACTGACGGCCAATCCGACCCCGCACACCTGGGCCGGGGTTGCGGCCCTCGCCGTGGCGCCGGTGCAACCCTGCGCGACGAGTGTCCGGCTCAGCACCGAGACTGATGTCACGATCCTGGACAACGGGGTGCTGCGGTTGCGGGTGGACGGGTCCGGCAATCTCGTGTCGGTGCTGGATCTGGTGGCCGATCGGGAGGTGTTGCTGCCCGGCACGTTCGGGAATCTGTTGCAGGTCCACCGCGACACCCCCAACCGGTGGGACGCGTGGGATCTCGACACCCACTACCGCAACGTGGTGCGTGACCTCACCGAGGCTGTCGACGTCACCGTGCACGAGGATGCCGGTGACGGGGCGAGCGTGGTCGTCACCCGACGTACGGCAGCCAGCACGCTCGTCCAGACGCTGCGGTTGCCCCGCGGGGAATCGCGGGTCGCGTTCACCCTCGACGCCGACTGGCACGAGCGGGAGACCCTGCTCAAGGCCGCCTTCGGCCTCGACGTCCACGCCGCCCGCTCCGCGTCCGAGATCCAGTTCGGGCACGTCTTCCGCCCCACCCACGAGAACACCAGTTGGGACGCGGCGCAGTTCGAGATCTGCGCTCACCGGTGGATCCACGTCGGGGAACCCGGTTACGGCGTAGCCGTGACGAACTCGGCGACCTACGGCCACGACGTCACCCGTTCCGTGCTCGACGGGGGTCGCCCGGGCACGACCGTGCGGCTGTCCCTGTTGCGTGCCCCCCTCTCACCCGACCCCGAGACCGACCAGGGCGCTCACGTCCTGCGCTACTCCCTTGTCGTCGGGGCGGGCATCGCGGACGCGGTACGCGAGGGGTATCGGGAGAACCTGCCCCAACGCCGCGTGTCCGGGGCCGCGGCCGTGGAACCCCTGCTCAGGGTGGATGACCCGGCGGTGGTGGTGGAATCGGTGAAACTCGCCGCGGACGGTTCGGGTGACGTCATCGTGCGCCTCTACGAATCCCTCGGCGGTCGTGCCCGCGCCGCGCTGGCCTGGGGTTTCCCGGTCGCCACGGTGACCGAGGTCGACCTGATCGAGCGGCCCCTGGAACAGGGGGTGACGACCGCGGTGGACGGCGGTGCGCAGATCGCCCTGCGCCCGTTCCAGATCCTCAGCCTGCGCCTGGCGCGTGCTTGACCACCGGGGATCCCCGGACTACCCGACGTGGAGGAGTTTCACCCCGGCGAGGGCGATCCCGGCGACGAGGACCCAGGAGAGCAGTCCGAGAGCGATCGAGCGCCGACCGGTCAAGAGCAGGCGGGGGACGTCGATGCCGGTGCCGAGGGCGAAGAGGGCGGCGACGAGCAGGACGCCCTGCACCGAGGACAGCGCATCGAGCACGCCGGCGGGGACGATGCCGGTGGCGCGCAGGGCGACCGCCACCACGAACGCCGCGACGAAGAACGGCAGGACTGGCGGCCTCGTGCCGCCGCTCTGACCGACGCTTCGTCGTCGGCGCAGCGCGACGGCGGCCACCAGGGGGGCCAGCAGCAGGACCCGGGAGAGTTTCACCACGACCACCGTCGCCAGCGCGCCGGGAACGCGGTCACCCGTGGCGACGGCCTGACCGACGTCGTGGACGCTGGCCCCGGCCCACGCCCCGAACTGCGTGACGTCGAGCCCGAGAGGGGTGCGCAGCAGCGGGAGGACGAGAATCGCGAGGGTGCCGCACAGGGTGACGAGCGCGATGGCGGTGCTGGTGTCCTCGTCGTCGGCGTCCGTCGCGGGCCGCATCGCGGCGATGGCGGAGGCACCACAGATCGAGAACCCGGTCGCGACCAGCAGCGAACGGGCGGGTGGCAGGCCGAGCGCGCGCCCGAGGGCCTGGGTGCCGAAGAACGTGATCGCCACCGTGCCCAGGATGAGCACGATCCCACCCGCGCCGAGGTCGCCGATCGCAGCCAGCGGTAACTGCAGACCGAGCAGGACGACGGCGATGCGCAGCAACTTCTTGGAGGCGAACGCGGTGGCGGGCGAGAAGGACGGGCGGAAGTGGCCCGTGCTGCGCAGCACGGCCCCGAGCGCGACGGCGATGGTTGAGGCGGTCAGGACATGGGCGAGACCTTCGAGTGCGTAGGCGAGGAGCGTCGCAAGGACGACCACGAGCAGACCCGGTAGCAGCGGACGGATGGCGGTCAGTGCGGTCCTCGACCGCGCACGCAGGGGCACCGGGACAGTTTCGACCCCGCGCGGGGGGAACGGTGGGCACCACGCGCCAGGGGCCTGACACAGCGGGCCCGCGACCCTCAGCGGTGTAGCTCTCGCAGGGTTGCCTCATCGGAGGTGCCGCCGTAGAACGCGGCCAGCACGGCGCTGAACACGGTCTCCTCGGGTGCGGCGAGCGAGAACAGTGTCATGGAGGACCGCAGCTTCGTGGCGTCGATCGACCCCATCACTCGTACCGGGTCGCCGTTGCCTGGGTCGCCGTTGCCTGGGTCGCCGTTGTCCAGGTCGAGGAGGACCTGCGCGCACTCGCGCAGGCGGGCGCCGAGCACGGGGTGTGCGAGGTAGGCGCGGGCCTCGTCGAGCCCGGAGATCGCGTAACGCCGCGAGGTCGAGCTCAGGCCGAGCCCCGCGATCTGCGGGAAGATCCACCACATCCAGTGTGAGGTCTTGCGCCCCGCGCGCAGTTCCGCACGGGCGTCGTGAAAGCTGCCGCCCTCCTGGGCCTGCACGAACCGTTCCAGGTCGAAGTCGTCCACCCCGCAGATCCTGCCGCACGCCGCAGACCCGTGCCCGCTCACCGACGCGCCCGGGGTTCGAGGGCGACGATGCGAGAGGATCGGCTGGTGACCGCGACCGCCGTGACCAACCTGCGTATCCCGATCGAGCTGTTGCCTGCCGACGGCCGCTTCGGTTCCGGGCCGTCCAAGGTCCGCCCCGAACAGGTCGACGCACTGCTTGCGGCGGGGCGCACGGTGCTCGGCACCTCGCACCGCCAGGCCCCGGTGAAGGACCTCGTCCACCGGGTGCGAACCGGGCTCGCCGAGTTGTTCTCGCTGCCCGCGGGGTACGAGGTGGTGCTGGGCAACGGTGGAAGTACCGCCTTCTGGGACATCGCGACCAGCTGTCTCGTGCGCGAGCGGTCCCAGCACCTCGTGCTGGGGGAGTTCTCCTCGAAGTTCGCGGCGGCGGTGGCCGCGGCGCCGTTCCTGGCCGACCCCGTGGTCGTCCGCGGCGAACCCGGAACGCTGCCACGGTTGGGTGAGGTCGCGCCGGACGTCGACGTCGTCGCCTGGCCGCACAACGAGACCTCGACCGGCGTGATGGCTCCCGTCCTGCGTCCGGCGGGGCCGGCGCCCCGTGACGGGGGGCCACTCGTCGTCGTGGACGCGACGTCGGGCGCCGGTGGTCTCGCGGTCGACGTCGCCCAGACCGACGCCTACTACTTCGCTCCGCAGAAGTCCTTCGCGAGCGACGGTGGGTTGTGGCTGGCGCTGCTCTCACCCGCGGCGTTGCAGCGGGTCGAGGAGATCGACGCGAGCGATCGGTGGATTCCGGCCTCTCTCGACCTGGCCGTCGCCGTGGAGAACTCGCGTAAGGATCAGACCTACAACACCCCCGCCATCGCGACGCTGGTCATGCTCGCGGAACAGGTCGAGTGGATGCTGGATCGCGGAGGACTCGGCTGGGCGGTGGGGCGTACTGCGGAATCGTCGCAGATCATCTACTCCTGGGCGGCGCGTCGTCCCTGGGCTAATCCTTTCGTGGCGGAGGAGGCGGCCCGCAGCGCGGTGGTCGCCACCATCGACCTGGACGCTTCCGTCGACGCCGTGCAGGTGCAGGACGTGTTGCGCGCCAACGGGATCGTGGATGTCTTTCCTTATCGAAGCCTGGGCCGAAACCAGTTGCGGATCGGCGTCTTCCCGGCCGTGGACCCGGCCGACGTGGTGGCACTCACGCGCTGCATCGACCACGTCGTCGAGGGGCTCGCCCACCGCTGAGCCTGGATCCACCGCTGTTCGTTACCGACCGCTGGGTGACGTGAGGCGGCAGGTGCCCGCTGACCTGCAACGATGGGACTTGTCTAGGGAACCGCG
>JBPBQU010000543.1:0-11277 GCA_050955085.1 Janthinobacterium lividum
ACGCGCTGCGGGCGGCGGCGATGGCCGCATCCATGTCGTCGGAGTTCGCGTCCGCTACTACACCGGCCACCTTGCCGGTCGCGGGGTTGTAGACGTCGAACGTCGCGTCGCCGGCGGCACGGGTCAACACCCCACCGATCAGCAACCGTTCCTCGTGGATGGTCGTCTCTGGGCGTGCGGTTGTTTCGGTAGGACTCGTCATCGATTCCTTCTCCCGGGTCACGGAGGGATCCCCTCCGGTGTCCTCCACCGTGAGGACCACGCCCAGACTACCTCTTCTGTTACCAGGTAACAGTCCCCCTCGGAGGATCCGGGACATCGTCGATCGGCTCCTACGATGGGGTCGATCGGCTCCTACGATGGGTTCGTGGAGAACCAGGGCATCGTCGTCGGGGCGCGCGGACGGCGTCGCAGCGCAGATCCCCGGGAGGTGGCGACCCTCGCCTTACGGCTCTTCGCCAAGATGGGGTACGACGAGACGACGATGGCGGAGATCGCCGCCGCCGCGGGCATCAGCAGGCAGACCTTGTTCCGGTACTTCCCGGCCAAGTCCGACATCGTGTGGGACCGCATGGCGGACGACACCCGGGCCCTGCGTGCGGCTTTGTCGGCGGTACCCCCCGAGGAGCACTTCCTGGATGCGCTCTGCCGGGTGGTCCCCACCTCGTTGCAGTACGACGACGACGACCTCGACGTCCTGCGTGAGCAGGTGACCATCCTGGCTGCGACCCCCGCCGTTCTCAGCCGGTTACGGGGTGAATCTCGTGCCTGGACGCACGTCGTGGACCTCTTCGTGGCCGAGAGGACGGGCCGCTCCACCGACGACGTCGTCGTGCGCGCCGTCAGCGACTGCGTCCAGGCCGTCGGTTGGACCGCGCTGCTGTCCTGGGTGGAGACCACGGAGTCGTCACCGGCGCGATTGCAGCGCGAGGCGTACAGCGCACTCCGGGACGGGTTCCGCTGAGGGCACGTTCCCGGACTACCGCTCGGATCGTGCTCCTGGTGGGCGGAGCGCCGGGACCGCATCGAAGCCCCGCGCCAGCGTGGTGAGGGCGACCACCTGATGGTGTTCCGGGGTCGCGTCGGAGGACCGGGCCCACTGGACCATGGCCCGCCATGAGGCGACCGTGACGGTGGAGGCGGCGATCTCGGCCACGTCACGGCGGGCAGAACCCCACCGAGCCTCGAAGAAGGAGGCCAGCAACACGTACGTGGTGTCCAGGCGGGACGGTATGGCGCCGTCCGAGCGCTCTCGTCCCGCGATGAGGAGCGTCTGACGGCGCAGGACGTCCAGTTCGTCGGCCCGGTACCGCAGCATGCGGGGGACCTCCCGACACACCACCCGCATCGTGTCCTGTTCGCAGGCCGCCGCCTCCAGGGCCGCACCGAGGGCGGTGTTGTCCTCGTCCAGGCGGTCCCAGAGCAGGTCGGTCTTGGTCGGGAAACTCCGTCGCAGCGTGGAGCGACTGACGCCGGCCGCGTCGGCGACCTGGTCGAGGGTCACCGCCTCGAAACCGTGCAGCCAGAAGAGTTCCAGCGCTACTGCCGCGATCCGGCGAGGGTCGATCGAGCGGGGGCGTCCCGGGGGGCGGGTGGAGGGGCTGACGGACATGCTCTCCTCATGATGGTCTCCGCATGATGCTCTGCCCATCATGGTCTCCTCGTCCAGCTCCATGCAGGGTTGCCATTATGACTCTCGGGGCCATAATGGAGTTGCGGCCTCTGGCCGCGGACCCGGTGCACACAGCAGTCGTCGGGTTCCTGTCTGGGAACAGGAAGAGTGGTTTCACCATGAAGGATTATCTGAACTACACCGGCAAGGTCTGCGTCGTCACCGGTGCCGCCTCCGGGATGGGCAAGGCCACCACCGAGATCCTCATCGATCTCGGGGCGCAGGTGTACGCCCTCGACTACGCCGCCGTGAACGTCCCCGGCGTCACGAAGTCCCTGCAGCTCAATCTCGGTAACCAGGCCGAGGTCGACGCGGCGATGGCGCAGCTCCCGACGGAGATCGACGCCTTCTTCGGTGTCGCAGGGGTATCCGGCGACCGGCACGACTTCCCCGCGACGATGGCCATCAACTTCATCGCCAACAAGTACATCACCGACACCTACCTGTTCGATCGGATGCGCGACGGTGGCGCGATCGCGTTCGTCACGTCCATGGGCGGGATCAACTGGGAGAAGCACCGCGAGGAGATCGCGGCCCTCACCGTCGCCGACGGGTGGGACGCGACGGCGAAGGCCGTGCACGATCTGGGGATGGACGAGGTGCCCGGCACGATGGCGTACGTGCTCGCCAAGCGGGCCACCAACCTCTACACCGCCCAGGTGGTCGGGAAGTTCGCTGCGAAGAACGTCCGCGTGAACGCGATCATGCCCGCCAGCACGAACACCGGCCTGACCGACGACTTCGCCAAGGGTGTCGGTGGCATGGAGAACCTGATCAGCTACGCCGGTTTCGCCGGTCGTCTCGCGGAGTCCCGTGAGATGGCGGAGCCGCTGGTGTTCCTGAACTCCCCGATGGCCTCGTTCATCTCCGGTGAGATCATGCCGATCGACTTCGGTGGTCGTACCCGCGAGCTGACCGGTGCCGTCGAGGATGCGCTCGACGTCGACTTCGTGCCGACCGCCTGAGAACAGCGCGAGTTCCGGGGCGGCCGCGGGTTACCGTCGGCCGCCTCGTGACGTGTCGGTGCCGGTGGCCGCAGTCGGTGCGGGTGACCCCGTGGATCGGACCCGGTGCCAGGAGTGCACCGGTGCGCCGAGCGGTGCTCAGCGCCCGTACCGGGCGCGGCGTGCAGTAGACCGCGGCGTCCGACCCCTGACGAGGGCGTGCGTCTTCGTCAGGGGTCGGCCCTCATCGGCGGGGTGGGACCGGGATGACGTCGAGGTCGCGGGCCACCCGAACCTGCGTCGTGGCACCGAGTTCCGCGACCGCTGCCCGCGCCTCGACGCCGAGTTCGTCGAGATCGCCGTAGCGCTGCGAGAAGTGCGTGAGCACCAGGGTCCGCACTCCGGAGCGGGCTGCCGCCAGGCCCGCCTGACGGGCGGTGAGGTGCGCGTACTGCTCGGCCAGGCCGAGGTCGCGGTGCAGATAGGTCGACTCCACCACGGCGAGGTCGGCATCGCGGACGAGATCGTCGATCGCGGGGCACTCCCGGGTGTCCATCACCAGCGCGAACACCTGCCCGCGGCGCGGTCGGGTCACCTGCGCCAGCCGGACGCCACCCAGTTCACCCCGCTGCTGCAGCACGCGGACGTCGGGGCCGCAGATCCCGGCGGCGGCGAGGGCCTCGGGGATGAAACTCACACCGTCGGGTTCCTCGAGGCGGTAACCGATGGCGGGCACCCGATGGTCGAGGTCGCGGGCGCGCAGACGACACCCCGCCACCGACGCCACCTCGGCGAACTCACCCGGCACGGTGTCGACGCCGACGACACGCACGTCGAGGTCGGTGTCGGCGACCCCGGCCAGCGCCTCGAGGTGGGGCACGGCGTCGCGTGGTCCGTGCACGGTGACGCTGCGCCCGGGTACGTCCAACGCCATCCGGTTCAGCACGCCGGGGACCCCGAGACAGTGGTCGTTGTGCCGGTGGGTCACACAGAGGCGTTCGATCCGCGGCGACGCCACCCCGCCCAGGACGAGCTGGCGTTGAGTTCCCTCACCCGCCTCGAAGAGCACCGACGTCGAATCCCACCGCAGCAGGTATCCGTTGTGGTTGCGCGTACGGGTGGGGGCCTGGCTGGCGGTACCGAGGACGACGAGCTCGCGTGCGGGCACGGGTTCATCCTGCCAGCGGGGATGATGGGGGTGTGACGACCGCCGACACCCACTACGCCGACACCGCTCGTCCGGACGAGACGAGCGGGCAGGACGCCGAGCAGGTCCTGGCGCAGGCCGGCCGCCGCCGGACCATCGCGGTGATCAGCCACCCGGATGCGGGCAAGTCGACGCTCACCGAGGCGCTCGCCCTGCACGCGCATGCCCTGCGCGAAGCCGGTCACGTCCACGGCAAGGCGGGTCGGGCGGGTGTCGTCACCGACTGGCAGGACATGGAGAAGCAGCGCGGCATCTCGATCAGTTCCGCCGTGCTCCAGCTCGAGCATCGGGGGCGGGTCGTCAACGTCGTCGACACCCCCGGCCACGCCGACTTCTCCGAGGACACCTACCGCGCGCTGACCGCGGTGGACGCGGTCATCATGCTGATCGACGCGGCCCGCGGCATGGAGCAGCAGACCCGAAAGCTCTTCGGCGTGTGCCGCCAGCGCAGCCTGCCGGTCATCACCGTGGTCAACAAGTGGGACCGCCCGGGCCGCGAGGCGCTGGAACTGCTCGACGAGGTCGAGTCCGTGACGGGCCTGCGCCCGACGCCGATGACGTGGCCCGTCGGGATCGCCGGTGACTTCCGAGGCGTGCTGGAGCGCACCAGCGGTGATTACGTCCGCTACACCAAGTCGCCGGGCGGGGCGACCCTCGCGGAGGAACGCCGGTTCAGCCCTGAGGACGCCGCCACCGAGGCCGGTGCGGCCTGGGAACAGGCCCTGGAGGAGCACGAACTGCTCACCGCGACCGGTGCCGATCACGACGAGGAGGGGTTCCTCGGGTTCCGCACGACGCCGGTGTACTTCACGGCCGCCGTCGCGAACACCGGTGTCGGTCAGGTGCTCGACGCCCTCGTGGACATCGCGCCGCACCCGCACGACCAGCCCGACGCGCAGGGTCGGTTGCGCCCCGTCGCGGGGGAGTTCAGCGCCCAGGTGTTCAAGACCCAGACGGGGATGAACCCCGCCCACCGCGACCGCCTCGCGTTCGCCCGCGTCCAGTCCGGTGTCTTCCGGCGCGGCATGACGGTGCACGACGATCGCAGCGGACGGCCGATGGTGCTGAAACACGTGCAGACGGTTTTCGGCGCCGACCGCCAGACCGTCGACGAGGCCTGGCCGGGGGACGTCATCGGGCTCGTCAACGCCCGTCACGTCCTGGTCGGTGACTCCCTCTACGACGGCCCGCGGGTCTCCTACCCGCCGCTGCCGGTGTTCGCCCCCGAACACTTCCGGACGGTGCGCCCCGCGGACCTGCGGGTCGGCAAGCAGTTCCGGCAGGGATTGCGCGAGCTCGACGCCGAGGGTGTGGTGCGGGTGCTGACGTCGGACCTGCGCGGCGACGGTGAACCCATTCTCACCGCGGTGGGGAACCTGCAGTTCGACGTCGTGCAGCACCGGATGACGCACGAGTTCCGTTCACCCGTGCTGTTCACGGAACTCCCGTACACGGTGGCGCGCATCATCGACGCCGACGCGGCCCCGCTGTTGCGCGCCCATCGGGGGACGGAGGTCGTCGGGCACGCCGACGGCCGGACCTTCGCGTTGTTCACCGACGAATGGCGCGTCAAGAGTTTCGCGCGGGACAATCCCGACGTCCGGTTGGAGGAGCTCGTCGCGACGAGTACGTGAGGCTGTGCGGGTGCCCGAACTGATCGAGGTCGTGACCTTCGTCGACGCCGCGCCCGCAGTGGTCTTCGACCTCGAACTGGACGTGGACGTGCACTCCGCGTCCCTTCCGGGCACTTCCCGGTTGCGCGGGGCCGAGACGGCCACGACCAGTTCCGGGCAGCGCCAGCTGGGGGTCGGTGACGACGTCACCTTCCGCGCCCGCCACTTCGGGCTGAAGTGGCGGCTGACCAGCCGCATCACGGTTCACGAACGCCCCCACCGCTTCGTCGACGAACAGGTGCGCGGCCCCTTCGCGGTGTTGCGCCACGAACACCGCTTCGACGCGGTCGACGTCAACCGGACCCGGATGACCGATCGCATGCTCATCACCGCGCCCGGTGGCGGTGCGGGCGCGATCCTCGCCCGCGTCGTGCTCGTGCCCTACCTGCGGCGCCTGCTGCGCGAACGTGGGGCTCACATCAAGCGCACCGCGGAGGCTGCGGAGAGCTCCCCCTGAAGGGTGCGGAGTTCCTCGCCGTCAGCGTCGACCGGCGGGTTGTTGCTGGGTGATGCAGTGGATGCCCCCGCCGAACGCGAAGATGTCCCGCGCGTCCACGAGGACGACCTCGCGCCCGGGGTAGGCGGCCTGCAGGACGCGGACGGCGTCGGCGTCGCGCGGGTCGTCGAAACCGCACAGCACGACGACCGCGTTCGCGACGTAGTGGTTGACGTAGGAGTAGTCGACGAGTTCTCCGTCGACCTCGGTGATGCGGGGCGCGAGCAGCGGGACGACCTCCAGCCGTTGCCCTCGGGCATCCACGGCCTGGCTGAGGATCTCGGCGACTTCCCTGCTGACGTCGTGGTCGGGGTGGCCCGGATCCGGCTGGGTGTGCACGACGACCGTCCCCGGTCGGGTGAACGCGGCCACGATGTCGACGTGGCCGCGGGTACCGAACTCGCCGTAGTCCGCGCTCAGCCCGCGCGGCAGCCAGATCGCGCGTGACGTGCCCAGCTGGGCGTGCACCTCGTCCTCGACCTGCGCGCGGGTCCAGCCGGGGTTGCGGTGCGGGTCCAGTTGCACCGTCTCGGTCAGCAGGACGGTCCCCGCCCCGTCGACGTGGAAACCCCCGCCTTCCTGGGTGAGCCGGGACCCGCTCACGGTAGTTCCGGCGAGATCCGCGACGTGAGCAGCGACGAGGGCGTCCTGGCCCCAGGCCGCCCAGGGTTGGGCGCCCCAGCCGTTGAAGACCCAGTCGACGGCGTGCAGGCCGTCACCCCCGTGCCTCGACGAGTCGTGCACGAACGTCGGCCCCGAGTCGCGCAACCACGAGTCGTCGAGCGCGACCTCGTCGAGGGATATCCGTGGGTCGAGGAGTTCCCGGGCGAGCCGCGTCTGCCCCGGCGCGACGAGCATCGTCAACGGTTCGTGCGCGACGACGGTGTTCGCGACGGCCGCCCACGCCCGCCGGGCCCGGGCCAGGTCGGGTGACCCCTCCTCGCCGAACGTCGTGTTAGGTGGGGGGAAGGCCATCCACGTCCGTGCGTGGGGTTCGGACTCGGCCGGCATCCGGTGCATGCCCAGGTCTCCGCTCGTCATCTCGCCGCCAGGGTGGGGGCGTCGCCGCGGTGCACGATCTCACCGTCGACGACCGTCAGCGGCACGGGTGACTGCGCGAACTCGTCGGGGTCCACCGTGAGCGGATCGAGCGCGAAACAGCTGAGGTCGGCACGGAAACCCGCGCGAAGCATCCCCGCGCGGTCGGCGAGCCCCGCCGCTGCCGCCGCCCGGCTCGTGTAACCCGCCAGCGCCGCGGCGGCTGTGAGGCCCTGACCGGGGAGGACGGGTTCCTCCTCGAGACGGCCCGCGGTCCGGCGTAGTTGGGCGTCGGCGATGATCGCGCGTGGGTCGAACGGTGCGACCGGCCAGTCCGAGCCCAGGGCGAGCCGCGCGCCGGCCTCGACGAGGTCACGGGCCCGGAACGCGCGGTTCGCCCGGTCGGTGCCGAGACGTCGTGACCAGTTGTCGCTGTGGTCGGCGCGGGTGTAGTGCGTGCAGTGCGTGGGTTGCACGCTGGCGGTGACGTCGAGTTGCCGGAACAGCGGCAGCAGGTCCGAGGGCATCGTCTCGAGGTGTTCGACCCGGTGCGGCACGGGGCTGCGCCGGGGGGCATCGGCCAGGGCGCGCAACACGTAACGGATCCCCGCGTCACCGATGGCGTGGGTGACGGTGGGGACTCCGTGACCGGCGAGGAACCGGACGGCGTGCACGTACTCCTCCGGGTCCGGCCACAACGGAGCGGTCGACTCACCGTGGGTGTCGGGTTCCGCCAGCCAGGCCGTCCCCCCGTCGATGGTTCCGTCGATCATGAACTTGGCGCCCTCGACCTGCCAACGCCGTCCACCCAGCCGCTGTTGTTCCACCACCTGCTCGAGGTCCGCCGCGCCCACACCCGGCATGACGAACGGGGCGAAACGCCACCGGACGGGCAGGTCACCGCCGTCCTCGAGCGCACGGAAGAGCTCCTGGGAGTCACCCTCGAAGTCCATCGCGTTCCCCGCGGTGATCCCGACGGACGCCATGTCCCGCAGTAGATCTCGCAGTCGGTGCCGACGCCGTTCGGAGGTCTCGCGGGGCAGGACCGACCGGACGAGTTCGATCGCCTCCATCTCCAGCAGGTGCCCCGTGGGGACACCGTCGGAGTCGCACACCACGCTGGCCCCGGAGGAGAACTCCCGTGGGCCGTGAATCCCGGTGATCTCCAGCGCACGGGGACTGACCAGAGCCGAATGGCCGTCGAAGAGGTCGAGGAACACCGCGATGTCCGGCCCGGTGGCGCGCAGGACCGGTTCCGCGGTGATCGGGGTCGTCCCGAACACGTTCGGGTCCAACCCCCACCCGCGCAGCCACTGGTCCCGTTCCAGCCCGGCGGCGGCCGCCTGCAACGCGGCGAGGAACTCCTCGAGGTCGCGCACCCCTGACAGATCCACCCCCACGGCGAGGTCGAGGCCCATCACGGGGTGGACGTGGCCGTCGACGAGCCCGGGGGTGATCGTCGCGCTCCCCAGGTCGAGGACCTCCGTACCGCTGCCACGCCAGTCCCGAGCGTCCGCGCGAGAACCCAGGGCGGTGATCAGTCCGTCGGCGACCGCGACGGCCTGGGCGCGGGGGTTGTCGGGGTCGAGGGTGTGGATCGTGTCGGCGAGCAGGACGAGGTCGGCGTTCACCGGGCGGCCCGACAGATGGGGGTCGACGAGCGTTCGACGTCGCCACCACCGCTCGTGAGGCGCGAGTCCTGCGTCGGTGGGGTGCGGTCCATGCCGGATCCTCCCAGCTGGTGCGGTGCGTCGTGACGGCGACCACCTCGACCGCGCGACGGTCACCGTGCCCGGTGACCGCCTCGCCGGCGTTCCGGGTCCGTTGCGCCCGGTCACTCCGCGTCAGGTCGCTCGTTCACTTCACCGCGCCACCCGTCACCCCGGCGGCGATGTAGCGCTGCGCGAGCACGAGCAGGCCCGCGGCGGGAATGCTCGCCAGGGTCGCGGTGGCCATCAGCGCCGACCAGCTCTGCGTGTGCGCGCCGACGAAGGTGTACATGCTCAGCGTCACCGGCACGATCTTGTCCCCGGTGGTCAGCGTGAGAGCGAACATGAAGTCGCTCCACGCGAAGAGGAACGCGAACACGGCACCCGTCACCAACGCGTTGCGGCTCAACGGGAGCACGATCGATCTGAAGACCCGGAACTCGTGGGCACCGTCGATCTTCGCCGCCTCCAGCAGAGAAACGGGGATGTTCACCATGAAGGAACGCATGAGCAGGATGCAGAACGGGACGCCGAGGGAGGCATCGGCCAGGATGAGACCGATGTAGGAGTTCACCAACCCCAGGTCGTTGTAGAGCGAGAACAGCCCGTTGGCGATCACGATGCCCGGAATCATCTGCGTGATGACGAGCAACGCCATCACGACGCCACCACCAGGCAGCTTGATCGTCGTGCGGGAGAGGCCGTAGGCAGCAGGCGCCGCCACGGCCAGACACACGGCGACGGCTCCGAGCGCGATGACGAGACTGGTCCCCAGGTGGGACAGCTGGGAATCGATCGCCTGGCGATAACCCCCCAGGTCGATGTGCAGCGGGAACCACTGCGTGGTGAGCAGGTTCTCGCTGCCCTGGAGGGAGGTGTTGACCATCCAGTACACCGGGAACAGCAGTACCACGACGATCAGGACGCCGAACGCGGTGCGTAGACGGGACGTCAGGACATTGTTCACATCAACCTGCCAGGTCACTTGCTCGGCGGTTCGCCCGTAGCTGGAAGGCCGAGACCAGCAGGGTGACCACGATGAGGATGTTGCTGAGAGCGGCACCTCTGCCGAACTCGAAGTTCGTGAAGGACAACTGGTACGCCTGGGTGGCGTACGTCTGCGTCGCGCCGGCGGGGCCGCCACCGGTCAACGCCAGGACGATGTCCAGGACCCGGATGGTGTAGATGAACCCCAGCATGAGCACGATCACCACCACCGGCCGCAGCAACGGCCAGGTGATCGAGCGGAACGCTCGCGAACCGGTGGCGCCGTCGAGGGACCCGGCCTCGTACAACTCCCGGGGGATCTCCTGCAGCCCGCCGTAGAGGATCACCATGACGAACGGGATACCCACCCAGACGTTCACCAGGATCACCGAATAGAGGGCCACGTGCGGGTCGGTGAGCCAGGGGACGTTCCCCAGGCCGAGCCCACCGAGAATCTGGTTCAGGACTCCGGAACCGGCGTCCATCATTCGCCGCCACACCGCCGCCGAGATGATCAGTGGCAGCAACCAGGGCAGCAGGATCAACGAGCGCAACACCCCGTTGAGCCGGAAGTTGTTGTCGAAGAACACCGCGAGCAGCAACCCCACCACGAAGGTGGCCAGCAGCGACACGACGGTGAACGTCAGGGTGTTGACCGTGATCCGGGCGAAGATCCCCGAGGTTGTCACCGAGACGTAGTTTTCGAAACCGACGAAGGGGGCCTCACCGGTGTAGAAGGTTGCCGTGGTGTAGTCGCGGAAGCTCATGGTGATGTTGTTCACCACGGGTACGGCGAAGAACGCGAGGAGGAAGAGCGCCGCGGGCAGGACGAACCACCACATGGCCCACCGCCGGCGCTTGGCAATGGCCGTCGCACTCCTGGCCGGCCGCACCGGAGGAGAAGCCGGCCGTGCAGCGCCGGCGTCACCGGCAGGACCGCTGATCAGCCCGCTCTGTCCGGACATCAGTTCTCCTTCCCGGTGCACCCTGAGCGACGTGCTCGGTCCCGGAACACGTGAGCGGACACCGATCTCAGCCGTCGATCTGGGTCTGGGCCGCCTGCAGGGCCGTCGGCACGTCGGACTGACCGGAGATGACGGCGGCGATGGCGTTCGACAGTGCGTCGTCGACCTTCGGCCACTTCAGGCCCGAATCCCCGGTGAGGGACTTCGCTGTGGTGACGGTCTTGACGATCGACGCCATCTCCGGTTGCTGCTGCGCCAACTCCTGTGCGGCCTGCTTGTCACTGGGAACGGTGTTGCTGGTCAAAGCCATCTTCAGTTGCGTTTCGGGGGTGTTCAGGCACTGCATGATGCTGGCGGCAGCCTTCTGACGCGCACCACCGGTGCGGGGGACCGTCCACAATTCCCCTCCGAGGGGAGCCACCGGGGTGTCCCCCGCCGCGGGCACCGGGATGGTGGTGCTGGCCCATTCCAGACCGGCGGTCTCGTTCAAGCTGGGGATCTGCCAGGGTCCGTTGATCATCATGGCCGCTTTGCCGGCCGCGAACTGGTCCTTGGCGTCGGCCTGCGACCAGTTGACGGCAGAGGT
>JBPBQU010000544.1:0-11016 GCA_050955085.1 Janthinobacterium lividum
CGCAGACCGGCCGATAACACACGCCCAACCCTGGCCGACGTCACCCATGCCCCGCTGGCGCCGTTACGTTATCCACAGCGGTGGATCCAGGCTGAGGGAAGCCTCGCCTCAATTCTCTTTCACGACGGAGGAATGAGGCTTTGTCAGTAGCGTTTCGTCGCTACTAACAAAGCCTCAGTATCGAAAAGGATTTAGTCTCGCCTCCTCATCACCGTAGCGCAGACGACGCCCACGTCGTTTACCTCGATCGCACCACCCGCTGCCGTTTTCTCACCAGTCGACGATGCCCCTACCAGCTGCGGCTGGTAGGGGCATCGCCTTGTTCAGTGTGCTCGGACCGACTGGTTCGAAACTGTGCTGCAGGGTGTAGGGCTCAAGGTGCGGGGTTTACGGTACGAGCACTGCTCGTCCGGGGATGCGGCCAGTGGCGAGCCGCTCGAACACCTCGTTGATCTGCGACAACGGGTGTTGTTCGATGGTGTGGACCAGACGCCCGGTCCGGGCCAGCGCGAGGACTTCCTCGAGCTCGTTGCGGCTGCCCCAGTTGCTCGCGATCATCGCCGCTTCGGTGGGGAGGGTGAAGAACGAGAACGGGAAGGTGCCACCGGCGAGGCCGACCAGCACGAAGAGCCCACTACGGCCCACCGCCCCTGCACCGAGGGCCATCGTCGCCTCGATGCCCACGAAGTCGATGACGGCCGCCGCGCCCTCATCGCCGGTCGCCGCCTTGAGCTGTGCTGCGGCGTCCTCGTCCCTGGGGTTGATGGTGACATCGGCACCGAGAGCACGAGCCGTCTCGCGCTTCTGCTCATCGGTGTCCACGACGATGACCTTCGCGGAGGTGAGGATCTTCAGGAACTGGATGCCGTACTGACCGAGCCCGCCGGCGCCGATCAAGACGGCGGCGGCGCCGGGCACGAGGTAGGGCAGGGTCTTCTTCACCGCCGAGTACGGGGTGAGTGCTGCATCGGTCAGGGGAGCCGCGAGAGCGGGCTCAAGGCCCTGAGCGTGGAGCAGCTCCCGCACGGAGGGGACGACCATGTACTCCGCGTAGCCGCCTTCGGGTCCCATGCCTCCCCACAGCAGGACGTTGCACAGCTGTTCCTTGCCGCCGAGGCAGAAGCGGCAGTGACCGCAGCCCCACCCACCGAAGACGACGACCGCATCGCCGATCTCGAAGCCCTGCCCTTCCGCACCCGGCCCGAAGGACTCGATCCAGCCGGCGTTCTCGTGTCCGAGCGTGTGCGGCAGGTGCACGATCTGCTGCTCGCCAGTCTTGATGTGCAGGTCGGAGTGACACGCACCGGCGCCCCCGATCCGGATCAGGACCTCACCGGGTCCCGCTGTCGGGACAGGAACGTCCTCGATGACGAAATCCGCCCCGGCTTCGTTCAGACGTGCTGCCTTCATCGTTGTTTAGTCCTCACTGGATCAGACGCCGGCGATCTGCCGGCGTGGTCATCGGGCCCGGAAGAGCGTTGCGTCGTCGACGAGCCAGCTCCGGGGGCACGGTTCGTCATCGTCCTCGCAGAACTCCTGCCGAGAAGGCGGTGAGCATCTGCAGGTGGACGTCCTCGGGGTCCGCGCCGGAGGTGACCATGGCTTCCAGCGCGACGCGGATCGCACTGGCGGCGCCTGCGGCGGCGGCGCGAGCAGCGATGGAGTCGGCGGCCAGGCCGAGTCGGGGCGCCAGGATGGGCACCACCGACCGCTCACCGTCATGCAGCTTGCGCATGAACACCGACCACATCTCCGGGTCGTGGAACACCAGCGGGAACAAGCCCCTGGTGCGCGCAGTGACCGCACCGAGCAGGCTGGCGCAGAACGCCGCGGACAGCACTTCGGGCAGGGCCAGTCCTGGGTCGGATTGGGCGATCACCGCGTTCGAGGACCGGATGGCCGAGTCCAGGAGCGGACCGATCGACTCGGCCTTGATCGGGAAGTACCGGTAGAAGGTGCGCTGGGAGATACCCACCGCCGGCGCGATCTCCGCGATGGGCAGATCGGTCGTACCGACGGTGACGAAGAGGTCGCAGCACCGTTCTGACACCTGGAGGCGGGAGGCCTCAAGCGTCGTCAGAACATCGTTGCTCACGACCACGATGCTATTCTCGGGTGGCAGAAGCTGCCATGTCCTTCGGTCTGCGAGGTAGCTCACACTCGCAGCCGCGGCGGTGCCGAACCGGGGCGCTACTGCACCCGCGTGATGATCGACGGCATCACCGTCAACACGGTCAGTCCGGGAGTCATCGCGACACCGATGGCGTTGGGCAGCCTGCCTCAAGAATTTCGCGACGAGCAGATCGCTATCCAGGGGATCAAACGGCTGGGGGAACCCTCTGACGTCGCCGCCGCGGTGGCATTCCTGGCGAGTCCCGAAGCAGGATTCATCACGGGGCAAAACGTGTCGGTCAACGGGGGCTCGACCTTCGTCTGACGGGCCGACGTCAGCCAGGCAGCCGGCCACGAGGTGTTAAAAGGGCCGCATGGACATGGGCTGCCGACCTGACGTGCCGAGTCAGTGAGTTCTTGCCAGTGGCGGCATGAAGCTGCGGATGACCAGCTCAGAGAAGGTGCTGGGTCACGCAAGGTCTGGTGGGGGATGATGGAGGCGACCAAGCCTTTCCGCTGTACCCAATTGGACCTTGCGTGCTCTCCTATCGCGCCACCCTCGACCTCTCGCGCGCCCTCGCCCAACGCATCGCTCACCTGCTGCTGATCCACCGCGCCGCGATCGGCACCCGGCGAGGTCGTCGGGTCATGGGCTGCTTCGCCCAGGCGGTGATGCTGTTGCGGTTCATGCGTCAACGTGCCGCGTTCGCTGACCTGGCTGTCGACAACTCCGTCAGCCTCTCCACCGCCTACCGCTGCCTGCATGAGGGCCCTCGACGTCGTCGCCGCCCAAGCACCCGAACTGGCCGACGTGGTCGAGCATGCTCTCGAAGCTGGCTACGAGCATCTCCTGCTGGACGGCACCTTGATCCCCACCGACCGCGTCCACGACAGTGGACCCGGGTCCGATCGTTGGTACTCGGGCAAGCACAAACGCCACGGGGGCAACGTTCAGATCGTCTGCGACCCCGACGGGCGACCCTTGTGGGTTGCACCCGTGGAACCCGGCTCCACCCACGACCTCACCGCAGCCCGCCACCACGTCCTACCTGCCCTCTACCCGACCGCGGCGCGGGGGCTACCTGTACTGGCTGACAAGGGCTACATCGGCGCTGGTGCTGGTGTCCGGGTGCCAGTTCGGCGACCTCGGGGAGAGCAGGGTCTCGATCGGACCACTCGAGGGTGGAACTCCTACGTCAACGCCGACCGCGCCTTCGTCGAGCACGGCATCGCGTACCTGAAGGTTCGCTGGCGGGCCCTGGCCCGCGTGACCCTCTGCCCCTGGCGCATCTCAGTGATCACCGCCACCGCGCTGGTGCTCAGCAGCTGGGAGAACCGCTACTGACAATGGCTCAATGCCTTACCTACCTATTCTTCAGGGGGTCAGGAAAGGCATGCCTGCCTGGCGCGGGAAGGCTTTTCGTGGTGACCGTCGTCGTCATGGCGACCGTGAAGTTGGACCTGACCCCCATCCACCAGTGCTCCGTCAGTGGCTGCACGTTCAACGCCGACGTGGCGTGTCACGCCCCGGCGATCACCGTAGGCGATCACGGCGCCAACCACTGCGCCACGTTCCTGGGAATCCCCACCAAACATGCGACGTCTCCCGATGGGCACGTCGGGGCGTGCCAGTTGGCGGATTGTTCGCACAACTCCGACCTCACCTGCACGGCGTCGACCATCGAGGTCGGTGCCGTCGGTTCGCAGGGGACGAAGTGCCTGACCTATTCGGCGGCCTGATCCTGCGGCCCGTTCGCGAGGGCTGAGCGGACCGCCCCGAGTTCCGGGGCCAGCATTCGGGCGAGGGCGGGTTCCACCGCCCAGGTGCTGGTCAGGTCGTCGTACTCGGCGAGGTCCTCGGCGCGGGGTGCGGCGCCCGTGCGCACCCCGCGCAGCAGGGCGTTGCGCGGGGTGTGGGCGGAGTCGATGAACTCGACCACCTCCACCCGGTACCCCAGCAACCGCAGGAGGAGGGAACGCAGGACGTCGGTGAGGACGTCGGCGAAGCGCTCGCGCAGGATCGGGTGGCGCACGAGTGGGTCCCGGCTGCCGGACGCCACGATCTGGCGCTGGACGTCGCGGTGACAGCACGGGGCAGCGAGGACGAGGGGGGCCTGCCAGCGGACGGCGCGGGCGAGCGCCTCGTCGGTGGCGGTGTCGCAGGCATGCAGGGCCATCACGACGTCGGGGGAGTGCTGCGCGAAGGGTTCCCCGGTCGCGATGGAGCCGATCGCGAACCCGAGCCCGGCCAGGCCCGCCTCGCCAGCCGCCTGGCGGCTGGTCTCCACGACGTCCGCGCGGACGTCGACCCCGACGGTCTGCAGGTCGAGTCCGCGCTGCTGCGCCTGCCCGCCCAGCCACCGGTGCGCCGCGAAGGTGAGGTAGGCGTTGCCGCACCCGAGGTCCACCGCTCGGACGGTGTCGTGCGTCTGGTCCTGGACCCGGTCGAGCACGGCCGGGGTGAGCGGCGCCAACTGGCGCACGAAGGCCTCGACCTGGCGGCGTTTGTCACCGCCCGCACCGAGGACGCCGAAGAGCGGGTCGTCGGGATCGACGAGCCGCTGACGGTGGCGGTCGTGCTCCTGCGGACCGGCGTCCGTCGCCTCGGTGCGTGTGCTGCGGTGGACCTGGGCCTCACCTTTCTTCGTCACCCGCAGCTGGAGCACCTCGGTGGCCGTCTCGACGTGCAGGTTTCCGTAGGGCTGTGCGAGCAGGTCGGCCACGGCTAAGGCCGCGGCCTCACCGGTGGCGACGTTGCGGGTGCTCACCACCGGGCCCGTGCGGGCGGTGAACTGCAGGTGCGCCTGCGATCTCACCGTCACCGGACGCACCTCGACTCGTTCCTGCGCGGGGGGTTGCAGACCCCTGCGCCGTCCCGCGGCCACGGCACGTACGAGCTGCCCGGTGTCGAGCAGCAGGGTGGCGACGTCGTCGAGGGCGGCGGTCAGGTCACTCGGCACGCCTGCATCATCCCCTGCGTCCCGCCCCCGGTCGCTCTGCTCAGGCCGCTGCGGCGTCGCGTGGGTCGCTCCCGGCGACGGGCACCACACTCAGGTGCGGGGAGTCGTGGAAGGAGTAGCGCAACCGCATCCTGGCCCGCCTGAGCAGGTAGACGCCTACCACGACCGCGATGGCCATCGACGGGATCGACCCCACCAGGATCGACCACTGCGCTCCGTAATGGGTCCCGACCCAGCCCACGACGGGTCCGCCGACGACGGTGCCTCCCTGCATGAGCGACATGTAGATGGCCATCACGCGACCGCGCATGCCCGGCTCGGTGCTCAGCTGAACGGTGGCGTTCGCGGCGGTCATCATGGTCAGTGACGCGAGCCCCATGAACGGCAGGACCACGAGATAACCGAGGTAGGTGGGCATCAGCGCTGCTGCGGAGGCGAGCACACCGAAGAGGAACGCGGCCCCGATGACGAGCCGGTAGCGGGGGTGCGCCCGGCGCGCGGCGACGAGGGCCCCCGAGAGCGAACCGAGCGCGAGGACCGTGCCCGCGAGGCCGAAGGCGGCGGAGTCCAGGCCGAAGCGGACGCTGGTCATGAGGGCCGACGTCAGCTGGAAGTTGAGTCCGAAGGTCCCGATCACCCCGACGAGGGCGAAGATCGCCAGCAGCTCCGGCCGGGCCCGGACGTAGCGCACCGCCTCCCGCATCCCGCCGGTGCCCTTGGCCGGCTTCACCCGCGGGAGTGGGTGCGCCGGGCGCATGAGGTGCAGCGTCAGCAGTGGTGCGAGGAAGGAGGCCGCGTTGATGAGGAACACCGGGCCGGTGCCGATCCAGGCGATCAACAACCCGGCGAGGGCCGGGCCGATCAGGCGCGCGGAGTTGAAGGACGCGGAATTGAGCCCGATGGCGTTGGGCAGGTCCTCGCGCGGGACGAGTTGGCTCACGAACGTCTGGCGCACGGGGCCGTCGATCGCGGACGCGCACCCGAGGAGGGTGGCGAGCAGGTAGACGTGCCACAGCTCGACCCGCCCGGTCACGACCAGCAGACCCAGGACGAGCCCGATGAGCATCATCGCGACCTGGGTGAACATCAGGGTGCGGCGTTGCGGGAAACGGTCGGCGATGGTGCCGGCGACGGGGGCGAGCAGCAGGATCGGGCCGAACTGCAGCCCGGTGGTGATGCCGCCCGCGGTGCCCGACCCGTGGGTGAGGACCTGGATGACCAGCCAGTCCTGCGCGACGCGCTGCATCCAGGTGCCGGTGTTGCTGATGAGGGCGCCGCCGGCCCAGAGCCGGTAGTCGCGGTGGCGCAGCGAGGTGAACGTCCGGTTCATTCGCTCATCACCGCCGCGAGGATGCGGGCCGCTCCGGCGAGCGTGGCCCGCTCGTCGGGGGTGAGCGCCGCCAGGCGTTGTCCGAGCCAGGCGGCGCGGCGGGCCCGCGTTTCCTCGACCGTGCGCCGGCCCGCTTCGGTGGGGCCCACGAGGACGAGCCGACCGTCGTCGGGGTGGTCGCTGCGGTGCACGAAACCACCGTCGACGAGGCTCGCGATGGTCCGTGTCATCGACGGCGGGCGCACGTGTTCGGCCTCCGCGAGCTCTCCCGGGGTCCGGGGGCCGTGGACGTGCAGGTGAGCCAGGACGGAGAACTGGGAATCGGAGAGTTCGTCGACGCTCTTCATGGCGCGCAACCTGCGTGCGCTGCGCAGCAACGAGATGCGCAGGTCGACCGCGAGCCGATCGATCTCGTCCGCCGGCACCTCGGGGTCGGCTGCAGTGACGGGGGTGTCGGAAGCAGGAGTGTCGACGGTGGAGGAGGGCACGAGGTACAGATTAGTCGTTAGCCAAGCTAATTACCAACGGCAACGAGTTGGCGACACCACCCCACTGTTCCCCGCTTCTACACGGCGTTACAGTCACTCACGGAGCGTAGCGACTTGTGGAGACGTTGTGGGCGTCGCGTTGCGTGTCGTGGAGGGTGGGGTGAACGCGTGCGGGGATTACCTGCCGCCTCGGCGGTACGACGGTTGCAGCTGGACGACGGGCGCACGGCGTCGGCAAACCCCGGGTCGGGCGGGGGAACCGAAGACACTCCCGACCAGTTCGACACGGTCGGAACGGTCGGAACGGGAGACATCGGCGAGTTGCTGCTCCGGGCTCAGCACCGCTTCACGGCATGCCACGACCTGTCGACGTTGGCCGAAGAACTCGTCGACGTGGTGCACCGCGCCGGACATCAACGCGTACTCCTGCTGGAGACCGTCGCCCGCTCCCGTCACCGCGAACTCGAGGTCGTGGCTGCCCGCGGTGACCTGCTGCTCGTTCCCGGCCGCCGCGTCACCGGCAGCGAACTGACCGCCATGGTGCCTTCTGCCGTCGTCGAACTGGTCCCCGGCGACCCGCGCTGCCCGCGTCTCGCGGTCTGGGGGGTGAGCAACGACGGTGCACCGCCCCTCGACGTGCTGGTCGCTGCGGGCGGGGCCGCGTGGCGGGCCGTCTGTGCGACCGCCGCCGCCGAGCGCGCGGCGGGGAAACTGGCCGACACGCAGTCCCTGCTCTCGGGTGCGTTGCGGCTGGCCGGTCTCGGTTCCTGGTCCTGGGAGCCGGTGACGGGTGTGGTCACCCTGGACGCGCGATTGCGCGAGATGCTCGCCCTGACCACTGCCGATCCCGACCTCGAGACGTGGCGGGCCGGCGTCCACCCCGAGGACCGCGGCCCGTTCACCGGGGTCGAGGACCCAGCCACCCACGTCGCCCACGCCGCGCCCTACCCGTTCCGGGTCCGCAGCAGCGACGGCAGCGAACGGACCTTCCTCGGCATGACCGTGCCGCGACGCGAGGCCGACGCCACCACCGTTCAGGGCCTCGTGCTCGACGTCTCGACCGGGGAGAAAGCCAGTGGTGAGCTCGTGCGCCTGGCACAGTGCGATGCGCTCACCGGACTGGCGAACCGCTCCGTGCTGGACGTCCGGCTGGTGGCGGCACTAGAGGCCGCCGGCCCGGGAAACGCCGTCGCGCTCATCCTCCTCGACCTCGACCGGTTCAAACTCGTCAACGACACCCTCGGGCACCAGATCGGTGACGCCCTGCTGCGCCAGACCGCCCTCCGCCTCGAGGACGCCGCACCGGTCGGATCAACGCTGGCCCGGCTCGGCGGTGACGAGTTCGTGGTCATGGTCCCCGGTGTGAGCCGCCCGGAGGTGGCAACCGTCATGGCACACAACATCATTCGCCGACTGCGGGCCCCGATGGTCCTGCCCGGACTGTCCGAACCTTTCGTCTGCACCTCCAGTGCCGGCATCGCGGTCCGTCACGAGGGCAGCGGTGACGAGTTGTTCCGCAGTGCCGACATGGCGCTCTACCGTGCGAAGGACGCCGGTCGCGACCGCGTCGCGGTCTACGACTCCGCCATGCGCGAGGACGCACAGGCCCGCCGCGACGCCGAGCACAAGGTCCGACGCGCGTTGCGCACCAACGGGTTGCGTGTCTTCTGGCAACCCATCGTCGATCTGTGCGACGAGCGACTGGTCGCCGCGGAAGCCCTCGTCCGCCTGCAGGATCCCGTCGAGGGGCTGCTCGAACCGAAGGCCTTCGTCGACACCGCCGAGGACACCGGTCTCATCGTCGACGTCGACACGTGGGTACTCGACGAGGTTCTCAAACAATTACGGGAGTGGCGCTGCGCCGGCCACGACATCCAGGTCTCCTTCAACGTCTCCGGCAAGACCCTGGAACATCCCGCGTTCGCCCACCGCCTCGCGCACAGCGTCGAGAGCACCGGCGCGGTCGGCTCCAGCATGCTCGCCGAGGTCACCGAGCGGACCCTCATCGACCTCTCCAGCACCACCCGCGCGAGCCTCGGCGAACTGCGCGCCATCGGCGCCCGGGTCGGCCTCGACGACTTCGGCACCGGATACTCCTCGTTGTCCTACCTCGACCGGTTCCCGCTGAACTTCCTCAAGATCGACATGAGTTTCGTCCGTCCACTGGGAACCTCCGCGCGTGCGGACGCCGTCGTGCAAGCACTCATCAGCCTCGCCCACGCCCACAGCATGGTCGTCACCGCCGAGGGAGTCGAAACCCGGTCCCAGGCGGACATCTTGCGCGAGATGGGTTGCGACCGGGCGCAGGGATGGTTGTTCGGTCGCCCCGTCGCAGCCGAACTGCTCGCCGTCGGACGTTCCTGACACAACCCGGCAAAACCCTCCGCAGCACACGTCGGCCGACCGGAACACCCCCGGATCTGCAGTACGCCCTCCGCCAGAACTGTGGCGGGGGACGCACGGGTTCAGGTCCGGTGGACGTGCGCGGCGTCGGCCTGGGCGATGGGGCGGATCACCACGTGGTCGAGGTCGACGTGCGCCGGGCGCGTCACGGCGAAGGCGATGACCTCGGCGACGTCGTCGGCGCTGAGTGGCGTCAACCCCTGGTAGACCTTCGCGGCCTTATCCGCGTCCCCGAGGCGGATCGTGGAGAACTCGGTCTCCACCATGCCGGGGGCGATCTCAGTGACCCGGATCGGCTCACCCAGCAGTTCCTGGCGCAACGTGCGGCACATCGCGTTCACGGCGTGTTTCGCGGCCGTGTAACCGCCCCCACCGGGATAGACCTCGAAACCCGCAATGGAACCGAGCACGACGACGTGGCCGTTGCCACCGCGGCGCATCGCGGGCAGTAACGCCTGGTGGACCCGCAGCACACCCAGGACGTTGACGTCGTACATGGCCTGCCAACCTGCGACGTCCCCGTTCTCGATCGGATCGGCACCGAAGGCCCCACCGGCAGAGTGCACGACCACGTCGGCCTCGCCCACCTGGTGCGCGAACGCCGCCACCGAGGCGTCGTCCGTCACGTCGAGGGCGACGGCAGCACCCCCGACCTCCTCGGCGAGTGCGGTGATGCGGTCGAGTCGTCGGGCCGCGGCCACCGTCCGGAAACCTGCAGCGGCGAGCGCGCGGACGGTTGCGGCCCCGATCCCGCTGCTGGCGCCGGTCACGACGGCGGTTCGGACTCGGGTCTGTTCCTGCGGGTTGTCGGACACGGGTCCATCCCAGCAGACACCGACGCCGCGCGCGTCTGGGGTGCCCGGATGGGTGGAGGGCGGGGAGACTGTCAGGGTGCCTCTCTTCCTCCCGCCGGCGAAGGCGAAACCGCCACCCCCGCCCCTGAAGACCGACGACCGGCGCGCGGTGCTGGTGGGACTGACCGTATGGGCGGTGCTGCTCGTCGTCGTCCTCGTCGTTCCCGAGGCTCGTGGGGGCGGTGAGGGGAGCCGGCTCGGCTCCTGCATCGCGGGGCTCGCGCTCGGCCTCGTCGGGCTCGCCTACGTGCACCGCAGGAACCGGCGGGGCTGACGAGCGGGCGCTGATTCGCGACGGCCTGAGCACCAGGTGCGAACGCCTGCCTGGTGGCAGTGTCGTCGGCGCCGTCGGGGAAAGGACGGAGTAGGCGAACAAAGAATGGGGGCGGGTGACCTTCGGCCCGCTGAGGTGTTGGTCCTATTTTGATTCGCCGGCGGCGGCGGAATGCGCATGCTCAGCACGGGGCCACTTCGAGGAGCATTGGATGTCAACCCCGGGAGTATGGAGCAGGTGACCTCGGGTTGGCGTACCTCGATGGATCCGACGAGTGCTTACTTCACGCATATCTGGGCCACCCACTTTTCGTGGCCCTCGACTATTCCGCGGCGGGGTCATCGGCCATGGCGGCGGTGTCTGCTGTTCATCCTGGCTGCTGTTGTCGTTCTCGCCCTCGAGGGCGCTGGTGCCTTGAACTGGCCGGACGGCGTCGTGACCACGCATCGGTCGGATGCGGTTCGGGCCTCACGCGTGCCCCGAATCCACCAAGCCAAGGGGTTATCGCTGTTGCTGGCGGGATCGGGCGCGTCGTGAAGGCGACCGTGGTGTCGGCGGGGTCCGGGACGGCGTCTGTCGCCGGCGTGGCTGTCTG
>JBPBQU010000545.1:0-10691 GCA_050955085.1 Janthinobacterium lividum
GCGGGCCCTGTGACCCCGAGTGCTGTGCGGGCCCCTGACGCGGCGTCCCTCGTGGGAGCCGGTGGTGGCTCGGTGAGCCTCAGCGGCGTCGTCAAGCGGTTCGGCTCGGCCACCGCCGTGGCCGGTGTGGACCTCGAGGTCCGCAGCGGTGAGTTCCTCTCGTTGCTGGGGCCCTCCGGGTGCGGCAAGACGACGTTGCTGCGGATGCTCGCGGGTTTTGAGGAACCGGACGAGGGGGACATCTCGATTGCCGGTTACTCCGTCCTGGGAACGCCCGCGCACCGTCGTCCCGTCAACACCGTCTTCCAGGCCTACGCGTTGTTCCCGCACATGAGCGTGGCCGAGAACGTGGCCTACGGTCTGCGGCAGAAGCGGACCCCGAAGCTGGAGATCCGCCGCCGGGTGGGTGAGGCCCTCGAGATGGTGCGCATGAGCGGTTTCGCCGACCGGGTGCCGAGCGCCATGTCCGGGGGTCAGCAGCAGCGGGTCGCGCTGGCCCGGGCCCTGGTGAACCGCCCGCAGGTGCTGCTCCTCGACGAACCGCTGTCGGCGCTGGATCGCAAGCTGCGGGAGGAGATGCAGGTCGAGCTCAAGCTGTTGCAGTCCTCCCTCGGTACGACGTTCGTGTTCGTGACGCACGACCAGGAGGAGGCACTGTCGATGAGCGACCGCATCGCGGTCATGCTCGACGGCCGTGTCCAGCAGCTGGGCGAACCCGAGGCCATCTACGCCGAACCCTCCAGTGCGTTCGTCGCCGGTTTCATCGGCAAGCAGAACTTCCTCCCCGGGACGGTCGTGCAACCGGGCGTCCTTCGCTGTGCGGACGCGACGGTGTCCTCCGCCCGGAACTGGTCGGGTCCGGGAGCGGGTGGTCAGGCGCTGGCCGCCGTCCGTCCGGAATCGCTGTCGTTGTCGGACACCGAGCCGGGGCCGGGGTTCAACCGGTTGCGCGCCCGGCTCGCCGGTGTCGCCCATCTCGGTGACGTCGTACAGCGTGTCGTGGTCACCAGCTCCGGTCTGGAACTCCTCGCCCGGGCTCCCCGGGGCGCGGGCGGCCCGACCCATGCTGATGTCGGGACGGACGTCTGGTGCGCTTTCCCACCCGAACACGTCCACGTCTTCCCCGCCTGACCGCACCGAGACACCGAAACCCGACCCCGCAGGTGCATCCCCGTGTAGAGCACCATCACCTCCAGGAGACCTCGTGACCCGTCCGGCCCGCACGCCCTCCGTCCTCGCCCCGCGCGCCACGGCCGCCCGACTCACCGGACCCAGGCCGTCTCGACGCGGGGTGCTGGGCGGTCTCGCGGCCGCTGGTTCCGCCTGGGCATTGGCAGCCTGTGGCGACGGCGGTTCCAGTGGTAGCGCCGCGACGACGACGACGGCGGACGGTGCGGTCGAGGAGAGCCTGAACATCTACTCCTGGGCGGAGTACGACAGCCCCGACGTCCTGACGGCTTTTCAGAAGACGGGGCCGAAGCTGCAGGTCGACAGCTACGCGTCGAACGAGGAGATGTTGGCGAAACTGGTGGCGGCCAACGGGGCGTCCGGGTACGACATCGTCGTCCCCACGGGCATCTTCGTTCCGCAGATGGGTGAGAACGGCCTGCTGGCCGTCCTCGACCACAGCAAGCTCAAGAACTTCGCCAACCTCGACCCGGCCTACCTCGGGCAGAGCTGGGATCCGGACAACAAGTACTCCGTGCCGAAGGACTGGGGTACGACAGGGTTCATCTACGACACCACCGTCATCACCCGCGAACTCACCTCTTGGGCCGATTTCCTCGATGCCGCGCAGAAGGAGGCCAAGGGGAACACCTCGATCCTGGAGGACCCGTGGGAGGTGACCAGCATCTACTTCGGTGCCAACGGCATCGATCCCAACACCGACGACGAGGCGGCCCTCAGTGCCTGCGGGAAATATCTCGTGGACAATCTCGCGCCGAACCTGAAGGGTTTCGAATCCAATCCCGGTGGCAGTGCCGTGGCGCAGTCGACGTATGCCCTCATGCAGTGCTGGAACGGTGACGCCCGCCTGGGGTTGGACAGCTCCGACAAACCCGACAAGTGGAAGTTCGTCTACCCGACACCGACGGCGAACCTGTGGATGGACAACTGGTGCATCACGGCGGGTGCTGAGCACCCCGATGCGGCCTATGCGTTCATCGACTACATCCTCGACGTCGACAACTCCGTCCAGGAACTTCTCTACACCGGGTACAACACCGCGCTGAAGGACATCGAGGGCAAGGCGACCGCGGCCGGTCTGGACCACCCGGAGCTGGTGTTCCCGTCGAGCGAGATCGTCGATCGTCTCACGGCAAGCGAACTGAATGGCAACCACGAGAAGCTCGTCGAGATCCTGAACCAGGTCCGCGCGGCGGCAGGCGCCTGATGCCCGCCCGGCTGCGGAGTGCGTTACGGGCGCCGCACGGTGCGCTGGCGCTACCGGCGTGGGTCTTCCTGCTGGGTTTCTTCGTCGCGCCGGTGGCCCTCGTCGTCTGGTACAGCTTCGGTTACAAGCCGGGGTTGTTCGGGACCCACGCCAACGACGTCCTGTCCTTCGGTCGCTACGGCGAGGCGCTGGACGCGACGTTCCTGCGGACCTTCTGGAACACCCTGAGGATCGGGGTCCTGGGGACCGCGATCTGCCTCGTCGTCGCACTCCCGTTCGCCTACTGGCTCGCGGTCAAGGTGCCGCCGCGCTGGCGGGGGTTGTTGCTCGCGCTCGTCCTCGTCCCGTTCTGGACGAATTTCCTGGTGCGGACCCTGGGTTGGCAGATCGCCTTGTCGCCGGAGGGTTTCGTGTCCTCGATCCTGCAGTCGCTGGGGAAGGAGGGGCCGTTGCAGGTCCTCTACACCCGCGGCGCGGTGCAGCTCGGAGTCGTCTACAACTATCTGCCGCTGATGCTCCTCCCCATGTACGTGGCGCTGGAACGCACGAGCATGTCGCTGCGCGAGGCGAGCCGTGACCTGGGTGCGGGTCGCTGGCGGACGTTACGGGACATCACGATCCCGTTGGCGCTACCCGGGATCGCCTCCGGGTGCCTGCTCGTGTTCGTGCCACTGATGGGGGACTACGTGACCGCGACCGTCCTCGGTGGGGCCAAGGGGAACATGGTCGGCCAGCTCGTCGCCAGCCAGTTCCAGACGGCGCAGAACTGGGCGCTGGGATCGGCCATGGCCGTCGTGCTCGTCCTCTTCACCGGTGCCACCGTGCTGCTCACGGCATTGGTGGTGATCGTGCTGCGGATGTTCGTGCGACGTTCCCGGCGGGTCACCCTGCCTCGCTCACCCGACCTGACGCCCACGCACCTCCACGCCACGCGGGGGATGTCGCTGTGAGCGTCGTCGAGCGCACCCGCGACTCGGCGATGACCCCTGTGCGCCGACGCCGACGTCGGCGTGACCTGCCGGGTGTCGCGCTCACGGTCTGGGGCGCGGTGGTCCTGGTGTTTCTCTTCCTGCCCATCGCCGTGATCGTCGTCTACTCCTTCAACACGGGGCGGTTGCTGACCGCGTGGCAGGGTTTCGGGTTCGACGCCTACTCCGCGGGGTTGTCACGTCCGGTCATCCGGGATGCCATCGCTACCTCGTTGAAGACGGGGCTGGGTGCGGCCGTGCTGTCGACGGTCATCGGTTCACTGGCGGGATTGGCGCTGGCGCGCCGTGGTGGTCGCTGGGCCGCCCTGTTGACCTTGCTGCTCGGGTTGACGCTCCTGACGCCGGAGATCATGGATGCGATCTCCCTGCTCGGCTGGTTCGTGACGTTGTCGACGGAGGCCGGGTTCCCGCTGTTCGGCAATGGCGTCGTGCGTCTCGTCGTGGCGCACTCGGTCCTCTCCACGGCCGTCGTCACGTTCATCGTCCGGGCTCGTGTCGCCGGGCTCGACTCCCGTCTGGAGGAGGCCGCGGCCGACCTGTATGCCACCCGGTGGCGGCGGTTCCGCGACATCACGCTGCCGCTTGCGGCGCCGGGGGTGCTGGCGGGTGGCTTGATGGCCTTCACCCTCAGCCTCGACAACACGATCGTGGCGAGCTTCGTCCAGCTTCCGGGCAGCACGCCGTGGCCGGTGTACGTGTTCTCCGCCCTGCGGGCCGCGTTGCGACCCGAGATCGCGGCGGTCTCCACCCTGATGCTGGTGCTGACGCTCGTCGCTCTCGGGGTGGTGGCGCTCGTGCTGCGGCGTTCCGGGGACTCGGCCTCGGACATCGCCCGCACGATGGCAGGTGGTTGACGTGCTGGGTCACGGGGGTGGCGAGGGGTTGTCCGGCGGGCTGAGGTAGCGCACCATCGGGGGACGGGGTGACCACCTCGTGTGAGCCGCGAGGAGGCGGTGCTTGTGAACGTGCACACGACGGTCGGTTTCTCGGGGTCTGGTGCGTCCCGGCGTGCCCTGCGGTGGGCGCTTCAGGAGGCGACCCTCACCGGTCGCGCCGTGCACGTGGTGGCGGTCGATCCGCCACACGGTCCGCGGCACCCGGACCCCTCGTTGCCCGTTCTGCAGCAGCTCCCGTCCGATGTTCTCGAGCGCACCCTCGGTGAGGAACTGCAGCGCCTACCCGGCCGGGCAGGTGCCGTCACGACGTCGGTGGTCACGGGTGATCCGGGCCCGGCTCTGCTGCTCGCGGCGGCCGGTTCCTCCTCGCTCGTGCTGGGGTGCGGGCGAAAGGTGGGGCCCATCGGGCCGGGTAGCGGCCGGGTCATCCGGGCGTGTCTGACCAAGGCCCCGGTGCCTGTCGTGCTCGTCGGACCCCAGGCCGTGCTCGCTGCCCCGCGACGCCTCCTCCTGGTGTCGAGCCCGGATGTGGCGGTCACGGACTGGGTGCTCGGGGCGGCCGGTCGCACGAGGGTGTCGTTGCGGCTGCTCACGACCTGGTCGGCCACCTCGATCGCCACCCGACCGAGCACGGCCGAGCGACGCCATGCCCACCTGCTCGCGGCGCAACGCCACCAGCAGGTGCGCGCCCGGCTTGCGAGCGGGTCGGCCCGTCCGCTGCGCGCGGACATCACCGAGGGTGAACTGGCGGAGGTCGTACCCCAGCGGGTCAGCGTGGGTGATCTGGTCGTGGTGGGCGCTTCCGACCTACGTCGGTTGGCGGTGCGGACCCTGCGCGCCCCCGTGGTGCTGGTCCCCGCGAGCCGCGCGGTGGTCCTGTCGGATGTCGAGGGCAGGATCGCCGACCTCACGACCGGCTCGGAGGTGTTGCAGGGCATCCGGTAGCGATGCTCGCCGGCGTCACCGCCCCGGTCGGAGGGCGGTGGCGGGCACCCAGGTGTCGATGACGACGGGGCGTGACTCCTCGTCGAGCAGGACGTAGGTCACCCGTCCCGACCAACCGTCGCGACCACGACGCCAGGCCAGCAGCAGGCCGGGGTACGGCCCCGGGTCTCCGGGAGGGCCACTCACCCAGCAATGCCGGCCCCCGGGACGTTCGGGTTCCGTGCGTGCCGGCCCTGGGTGTGCTGCGGGTGGAGGGGCATCGAAGGGGGACGGTTCACCGCGGGCGCGGGCCGCGCGATACCGCTGTTCGTAGCTCTTGCTCCACCCCCCGCCGGACACCGGACCAGCATGTCACGGGTTCGAACACCTGTTCCCATGAGTCGATCCACGCCACCCTGCGCGGCGGCCGGGGGCAGCAGCCCAAGGGTCTTCCGGAACCACACCGGGTGAACCCCGACGCGACGGTGGGCACCGCCAGGCCGAAGCCGGACGGTGCCCACCTCAGGCGAACGAACTCGGACTCAGATCCGGTCCTCGGCCGTCGTCTTCTTGACGGCGAGGTTGACGTGCGTGTCGCTGCCGGCGGGCGGGATGGCTGTCGGGACGGCTGTCGGGATGGCGGCGGGGACGGCGGCGGGGACTGACTGGGCCTCGTGAGCGGCGGATGTCGCCCCCGAGTCGCCGGTGAGGAAGCGGTAGGCGACCCCGGCGATGGCGGCACCCACCAGCGGCGCGACCCAGAACAGCCACAACTGCGACAGCGCCCAACCACCCACGAAGATCGCCTGGCCGGTGGAACGGGCGGGGTTCACGGAGGTGTTCGTGACGGGGATGCTCACGAGGTGGATCAAGGTGAGTGCGAGTCCGATGGCGATGGGCCCGAAGCCCTTCACGGCGCGGCGGTCGGTCGCGCCGAGGATGACGAGCAGGAAGAACCCTGTCATGACGACTTCGATAAGCAGTGCCGCGGTGAGGCTGTACCCATCGGGGGAGTGCTCGCCGTAGCCGTTCGCCGCGAAACCACTCCCGCTCGCGGAGAACCCGGCCTTCCCGCTGGCCACCCCGTAGAGCACGGCGGCTGCGACGACGGCCGCGAGCACCTGAGTGATCACGTAGGGCAGGAAGTCGCGGGCGGGAAGTCGCCTGGCCAGCAGCAGGCCCAGGGAGACGGCGGGGTTGAAGTGTCCGCCGGAGATGTGGCCGAACGCGTAGGCCATCGTCAACACGCTGAGACCGAACGCGAGGGCCACCCCGAGCAGTCCGATGCCCACACCGGGGAACGCCGCGGCGATGACGGCGCTGCCGCAACCGGTGAAGACGAGCCAGAAGGTCCCGATGAACTCTGCCGTCAAGCGCTTGGACAAGGTGCTGCTCACGAGGCGGTTCTCCAAGTCAGATGGCTACGTTGCGTCACAGCCTCCGGGTCGCACGAACCGCGCACAAGCCCATCACAGCAACGACCGGGTCACCGCGCAGGATCGCCTACTCAACTACCCGCTGTCCACCTGACGTCACGCTGGAGCGTGTCAACCGGGGGGTGCGATGACCCTGGACGTCGGTGGTACACCGCGGCGGGCCGGTTCGAGATCACCGTCGGTAGCGATCGACGAAGCGACGCAAGACCTGGGGTGCGGCGTCGGCGCGCGATCGCCGCAATCGCGCGACGACCTGCTCGTACTCCTCGGGTGGGAAATAACCCGCCGACCGGTAGGCGGTGACCCGTTCGATGATCCCGGCGACGTCGAGCTCGGGGTGGAACTGGGTTGCGTAGAGGTTCTCGCCGATGCGGAAGGCCTGAACGGGGCAGGTCGGGGAGGACGCCAGGACGACGGCGTTCGACGGTGGCACCCGCAACGCCTCCTTGTGACCGACGAACGCGTCGAAGGTGGTGGGCAGTTCGCGAAACACCGGGTCGGCGCGTCCCGCTTCGGTGAGGGTGACGGGAACGGTGCCGATGGGTTCGCCGTAGGTCCGGTCGACGACACCACCCTGGTGCACGCCGAGCGTGCCGATCCCGTAACAGGCCCCGAGAAAGGGTGTGTCGGTCGCGACGACCCGGTCCAGCAACGTGGCCAGTTCGTCTTCCACCCGGTGCTGGGTGTCCGACTTGCCGGCCTCCGGATCGCTGGTCGAGAACGGGCTGCCACCCACGATGATCCCGGACAACTCGTCGAGGTCGAGTTCCGGCATCGGGTCCCGCTCCAGGCGCACCCGCAGGAGTTCACCACCCTGCAGCCCGCCGTAGCGAAGGATCGCGTCGTGTTCGGTGTCGGCCACGGCGTCGTCCTCGCGGGTGGCGAGCAAGAGGAACGGTTTCACCCGACGCACCGTAACCGCCGCCCTCGGTTCCACCACCCCCGAGGAGTGCCCGGTGCGCGTGTCCACCCCGACCGGCGCTCGGCAGGGCGGGGTGAGCGACGATCACCCACCACCGGGCCTGACTGCTCAGGCGACGATGGCGTCTGCTTCGACCTCGACGAGCAGGCCCGGTTCGATGAGTGCGCTGACCTGAACCATGGTCGTCGCCGGTCGCACGTCGGCGAAGAACTCGGCGTGCGCTCTCCCGACTTCCTCCCACCGGCTGATGTCGCGCACGTACATCCGGGTGCGTACGACGTGTTCGAGGCCGGCGCCGACCTCGGCCAGCGCGAGCGCGATGCGCCGGATCGCTTCGCGGGTCTGTTCCGCGACGTCGTCCCCGCCGATCGCCCCCTGCGGACCCGCCGCCGTGGTCCCGGCCACGCTCACGTGCCCACCCACCCGGACGGCCCGCGAGTAACCGACCAACGGTTCCCATGGCGTTGCGCTGGAGACGAGTGTGCGGGGGCCGGGGGATTCCATGGGGTGCATCCTCCGGTATGCGTGGGTCACCCGTGGGCGTGACGGGCAGACTGCGTTCGTGCCCCTGAACCCCGGAGATCCCTGGCTCGTCGTCGTCGACATGCAGGCGGTGTTCGGGGATCCCGCCAGCCCGTGGGCGGCGCCGGACTTCGCGGCCGCCTCCACCGTGACCCTCGACCTGGTGGCTCGTTTCGCCCCGCGAGTCGTGCTCACCCGTTTCGTCGCTCCTGCTGAGCCACGGGGTGCGTGGATGTCCTACTACGAGCAGTTCCCGTTCGCCCTCGTGCCCGACGACGACCCGCTCTACGCCCTGGCCCCGGGGTTCACCGGGACGCCGTTCCCCGTGCTCACCCTGCCCACCTTCGGCAAGTGGGGTCCCGAACTCCGCGCGCTCGTGGGGGAGGCGCCGATCGTGGTCTGCGGGGTGTCCACCGACTGCTGCGTGCTGTCCACCGTGTTGGCCGCCGCCGACGCGGGGGTGGCGGTCACGGTCGTGGCGGACGCCTGCGCCGGGGCCACGGCGGTCGACCACGACCGGGCGCTCGCGGCCATGCGGCTCTACACCCCCCTCGTCGACGTGGTGAGTGCGGACGACGTGAGGCGCAGTCTGTTCAGGCACTGACCGGGGTCCGAAACCCCTACGGGGTTCACCCCCGGGCAAGGTCGAGGACGGCAGCCGCGACGGCGTCGGGCCTCGATTCCGGCACCCAGTGGCCGGTGTCGAGGGTGCGGCGCTCGAAGGGACCCGTGACGTGCCCGGCGGTGCCCAGCACCGCGGCCCGGGAGAAGAACGGGTCGTGCCGGCCGTGCAGGTACCTGACGGGCACCGAGACGGTTCCCACGGACGGCCCGCCGAGCGGTAGCGCCCGGTACCAGGCCAGCGCCGCCGTCAGAGCACCTGGTTCCCGCTGCCGCGCCGCGTAACGGTGGGCCATGTCGCGCGGTAATCCGCTGCGCTGCAGAGTGTCGGCCAGAACGTGACCGGACCGGGCGAGCAGTAGTCGTTCAGGGGCGAACGGTAGTTGAAACGCGGCGACATACGCGGAGTGCGCCGCCTGGGTACCGCGCAGGCTCGCGGCGCGCAGAGCGGCGGGGTGCGGGGTGGAGACCGCGGTCAGCGAGCGCACCCGGTGGGGGTACCAGGCGGCCAGTGCCCAGCCGACCACACCGCCCCAGTCGTGGCCCACGACGTGCGCCCGCTCGACACCTGCCGTGTCGAGCAGCGCCAGCACGTCGTGGACGAGCTCCCGCAGGACGTAGGCACGCCGGCCCGTGGGGCGGGCTCGGGGGGAGTAACCGCGTTGATCAGGGGTGAGGACACGCAGCCCGGCGCGCGTCAACAGGGGGGTCACGGCCGTGAAGGCCCGGGCGTCCTGGGGGAAACCGTGCAGGCAGACGACGGTCGCGGGGTCCGGCGGGCCACCGAGAGCGGGGGAGTCGACGACGTCGAAGATCAGCCCGGCACGGGTCGCGGTGTCCACCTCGGAAGGTTCGCACGCCCGCAGCGGTGGACCGCGGCGCTGAGCGGCCCAGGCTGCGACCCGGACCCGTACCCCCCGGGGCCGGTCAGCGTTCGGTGCGCAGTGCGGAGACGAGTTCCGCGCACACCCGGTCGGCTTCGGTGTGCGCGACCTGGCAGGTCCCGGCCGCGTGGTGACCACCGCCCTCGTACCCCAGGCAGATCACCCCGATGTCGACGGGGGAGGTCCGGTCCACGATGGACTTGCCGATGGCGAACACCGTGTTCTGCTTCGCCTTGCCCCACAGCACATGCATCGACACCCGCGCCTGCGGGAACATCGCGTAGACGTAGAAGCGGTTTCCCGCGTGGATGACCTCCTCGTTGCGCAGGTCCAACACGGCCACGTCGCCGTGCACCGTCGTCACGCGTTCCAACTGCTCGTGGAACAGTTCGGCCTGGGCGCGGTAGAGCTCGACGCGCTCGGCGACGTCGGGCAGGGCGAGGATCTCCTCGGCGTCCTGGTACTCGGTGCAGATCTCGATGAGCTGCATCATGAGCTGGTAGTTCGAGATGCGGAACTCGCGGAAGCGACCCAACCCCGTGCGGCTGTCCATGAGGAAGTTGAGCAGGGTCCAGCCGGTCGGTTCGAGGACCTCGTGGATGTCGTAGGCGGCGGAATCGGCCTGGTCGACGGCGCGCATCAGGTCGTCGGAGATCTTCGGGAACCGGTCGGCACCGCCGAAGTGGTCGAAGACGACCCGGGCCGCCGAGGGGGCCTCGGGGTCGATGACGTGGTTGCTCACCGCGGCGTTGCGCAGTGTCTCGGAGTGGTGGTGGTCGAAGACCAGGTGAGCTCGGGCGTCGTAGGGAAGGTTCGTGAGGATGTCGCGGCTGCTGATGTCGACGACACCGTCCTGCACGTCCTTGGGGTGCACGAAGGTGATGTCGTCCACGAGCCCGAGCTGGCGCAGCAGCACCGCGCACACCAGGCCGTCGAAGTCGCTGCGGGTCACGAGCCGGAACTTCCCGGCGAGCTGATCGGTCACCTGCTTCATGTCGGCAGGTACCACCCGGAGCATGAGGGCTCCGGTGCCGCCGGCCCGAGACCGCCCGTGGACCGGCCAGACCGTCGGCACCCCCATGACCCGACGGGCTACCGGTCG
>JBPBQU010000546.1:0-10514 GCA_050955085.1 Janthinobacterium lividum
GAGGAAGTGCTCCTGCACGGCGTCCACCTCGGCGGCGAAACCGTAGCGGCGGGCCAGGTCGGCGTAGAAGTTGCGGGTGCGCACAACCATCCCGCCCAGATAGAGCGCGAGGATGGATCGGTGCTCGGCGAGGCCGGTCTGGACGTCGCCACCGACCGCCACCCGGGCGGGCACGGTGATCCCGAGCCTGCCCAGCGCCGGATCCCGCAGTGCCAGACCCGATGCCAGCGCGTCGCCCCAGACCTCGACGGCGCTCTCGGGGCGGAACATGAACGGTGCCCACTCCTCGGCGACCTCCGCGGCGAGCGCGGTGTTGCGGGGGCCGAGCGCGGCCAGCATCACCGGCACCCGGGTGCGGGGGGGCCGGTTGAGCAACCGCAGCGGGGTGCCGAGCCCGGAACCGCCCCGTTCCTGCGCCAGCGGTACCGAGTAGTGGCGGCCCTGGTGCTCGACGGCGTCACCACGCCACACGGAGCGGCAGATCTCGACGACCTCGCGCGTCCTGGCCACGGGAGCATCGTGCGCCACCCCGTGGAAGCCCTCCACCACCTGCGGTCCGGAGGCGCCCAACCCGAGGGTGAACCGGCTGCCGGTGAGCGCGTCGAGTCCGGCGGCCGTCATCGCCAGGAGGGCTGGCGTGCGCGTGTAGAGCGGCAGCGTGTTGGAGGCGAGCTCCACACCGGGGGCGCGGGCGGCGAGGTAGCCGAGCAGGCTCACGGCGTCGAAACCCCACACCTCCGAGACGCACACCAGTTGGGCCCCAGCATGGGAGAAGTCGGCGACGACATCGGCCGCCTCCCCGGGCCGGCCCCGGTAGGTGAGGGCGAGGCCGACCCGCAGGCGGCGGCTCACGGGACCCCTGTCCCGTCGGCGCCGTCACCGGGGGAGAGGACGAGGAACAACTGCCGACCCAGTGGCACGTGCTCACCCACTTCGGGCGGTTTCCCGCTCACCCGTCCGGTGACCGGCGCCCGCAACGGCAATTCCATCTTCATCGCTTCCAGCACCCCGAGCACGTCTCCGGCCGTCACGTCGTCACCCTCGGTGACCGCGACCGTCGTGACCACACCGGGCATGGGCGCGAGGACGGCGCCGTCGGAGGGGACGTCGGCGACGGCGGCGCGTTCGTCAGCAGGTCGCCATGTCGTGGTGGCACCGCGGTGGGTGACGGTGAAGCCACCGTCGGCGACGGATCGACCCAGCGGTTCGACGACGACGCTCACCACTCGGCCATCCACCTCCAGGCGGAGGTCGACGAGACCGTCGTCGTCATCGCGGGATACCTCCGCGAGGGGCCAGGCATCGGTGCCGACCCGCACCGACCCGATGCCCGCGGGACCAGGGGTCACCGCGGCTTTGTGCACCGCGCGGCCGTCGGTGAACCGGGCGCTGAACGGGGCGGGTGGCCCCCCCGCCCGCCACCCGTCGCGGCAGGCGAAGGGGTCCTCGGCCTGCGCCGGCGGACCCGCCGAGGCGGCCGTAGCCATCCACCAGGCAGCCACCACCAGGCCCAGCGGCGGCTCACCCCCTGGGTGGTCGCCCCCTGGATGCGCGCTCCCTGGGTGGTCGGACGCTGAATGTTCGGACGGCACGGCAGGCACGATGAGGGCTGCCACGGCGTCGGCCTCCCGGTCGAGCCAGACCGTGTCGATGGAGCCGTCGCGAAACGCGTCGCTCGCCACCAACGCCCGCAGGAAGGCGGTGTTGGTGGTGAGGCCGGTGACCACGGTCTGCGCCAGCGCTGCCGCGAGCCCCCGGCGGGCGCTTTCGCGGTCGGGCCCGGAGGCGATGACCTTGCCGAGCATCGGGTCATAGGCGGTGCTGACCTCGGCACCGGACTCCAGGGCGGCGTCGACGCGGACGGCGGAGCTACCGGTGGACGGCGTCGGCCAGCGCACTCGCCGGGCGGTGCCGGCCTGCGGCAGGAAACCCGCCGCCGGGTCCTCGGCGTAGACGCGGGCCTCGATGGCGTGCCCGCTGCACCGCACCTGCTCCTGGGTCAGCGGCAGGGGCAGGCCCTGGGCCACCAGGAGCTGCAGTGCCACCAGGTCGAGCCCGGTGACGAGCTCGGTGACCGGGTGCTCGACCTGCAACCGGGTGTTGACCTCCAGCAGGTAGGCCTGCTGGCCGGTGGCCCCTGCGGCATCGTCGACGAGGAACTCCACGGTGCCCGCACCGGTGTACCCGGCCTCGCGCACCAGGGTGACGGCGGCGCCGGTAACCACCTCGCGCAGGGCCTGGCTGATGGTCGGGGCCGGAGCCTCCTCCAGGACCTTCTGGTGGCGGCGCTGGGCGGAGCAGTCGCGTTCAAACAGGTGCAGGACGGTGCCGTGTTCGTCGGCCATCACCTGCACCTCCACGTGCCGGCCGCGCTCCACGTAGCGCTCCACCAGCAGGGTGCCGTCGCCGAAGGCACCGACGGCCTCGCGGCGGGCGGCGGCGATGGCCTCGCGCAGAGTTCCCGCCTCGCGGACCACGCGCATGCCCTTGCCGCCACCCCCGGCCGCAGCCTTGACCATGAGCGGCAGCCCGACCTCGTCCAGGGCGCACTGAGCGAGCTCTCCGTCGGACAGTGCCTCACCGTCAGCACTCCCGGCGGCCTCGACGGCGGGCACCACCGGCACCCCCGCGGCCAGCGCCACCCGGCGGGAGGAGTCCTTGCGCCCGAGCAGCTCCATCGCCTCCGGTGACGGCCCCACGAACACCAGGCTCGCCTGCGCGCACGAACGGGCGAAATCCGCACGCTCGGAGAGGAACCCGTAGCCCGGGTGCACGGCCTGGGCGCCGGTGCGCTCAGCGGCGGCGAGCAACGCCGTCACGGACAGGTACGACTCCGCAGCGGGTGTCGGGCCGAGGCGCACCGCCTCGTCGGCGAGGCGTACATGGGGGGCCCCGCGGTCGGCGTCGGAGTAGACGGCCACGGTGTGCAGGCCCAGTGCGCGGGCCGTGCGCAGCACCCGGACGGCGATCTCACCACGATTGGCCACCAGTAGGGAGGAGAACCGCGGTTGCTCAAGCCGGCTGGGCCCGCCCGGGTACCGCGACGTCGCGCTCGTCGGTTCGGCCATCGGGCTCACATCCGGAACAGGGGAGCGGCGGGCGCGGGCACAGGCGCGTGGGAGGCGGCGGCGAGCGCCATCCCCAGCACCCGGCGGGTGTCGACGGGATCGATGATGCCGTCGTCCCACAGTCGTGCGGTGGAGTAGTAGGCCGAACCCTGCTCCTCGTAGCTCGCGATGGTGCCGGCCCGGAACTCCGCCTCCTGCGCGGCCGGCCAGTCCTGGCCGCGGGCGGCGAGGGAGTCGCGTCGCACCGTCGCCAGCACCGCGGCCGCCTGCTCGCCACCCATGATCGAGATGCGTGCGTTGGGCCACATCCACAGGAAGCGCGGGTCGAAGGCGCGCCCGCACATGCCGTAGTTGCCTGCCCCGAAGGAACCGCCGACCACGACGGTCAGCTTGGGCACCACCGACGTCGACACCGCGGTGACGAGCTTGGCGCCGTCCTTGGCGATGCCACCGTTCTCGTATTGACGTCCGACCATGAAGCCCGAGACGTTCTGCAGGAACACCAGCGGCAGGCCACGCTGGTTGCACAACTCGACGAAATGGGCGCCCTTGAGTGCCGACTCGCTGAACAGGATGCCGTTGTTGGCCACGATGCCCACCTGGTAGCCCCACACGCGTGCGAACGCACAGACCAGGGTGGAGCCGTACAGCGGCTTGAACTCGGTGAACTGCGAGCCGTCGACGAGGCACCGAAGGAGGTCCTGCACGTCGTAGGGGGTGCGCGGGTCGTCGGGGATGACGTCGTAGACGCTCTCCGGTGCGACCAGGGGCTCCTCCACCGAACCCCGCTGCAGCGACGGCGGCCGGCGGCGCTCCAGGGTGGCGACGGCGCCCCGCACGATGGCGAGGGCGTCGTCGTCGTCGGCGGCGAGGTGATCGACGACCCCGGAGGTGCGGGCGTGCACGTCGCCACCGCCGAGCTCCTCGGCGGTGACGACCTCACCGGTGGCGGCCTTCACCAGGGGCGGACCGCCCAGGAAGATCGTGCCCTGCCCGCGGACGATGACGGTCTCGTCCGACATCGCCGGGATGTAGGCGCCCCCTGCGGTGCACGACCCGAGCACCGCGGAGAGCTGCGGGATGCCCGCCGCCGACATCACCGCCTGGTTGCGGAAGATTCGGCCGAAGTGCTCCCGGTCGGGGAAGACCTCGTCCTGCATCGGCAGGTACCCCCCACCGGAGTCGACCAGGTAGATGCACGGCAACCGGTTCTCCAGCGCCACCTGCTGAGCCCGCAGATGCTTCTTCACGGTCATCGGGTAGTAGGTGCCGCCCTTGGCAGTGGCGTCGTTGGCGGCGATGACGACGGTGCGCCCGGCCACCTGTCCGATGCCCGCGACGATGCCCGCGGCGGGTACCGCGTCGTCATACATCCCGAACGCCGCCAGCGGCGCCAGCTCCAGGAACGGGGAACCCGGGTCGAGGAGGCGGTCGACACGATCGCGCGGGAGCAGCTTGCCGCGGGAGAGGTGGCGCGCCCGGGCGCGTTCGTCACCGCCGAGGCGGACCCGGGCGAGGCGTTCGCGCAGCTCGGCGGCGGCCTCCCGCAGCGGCTGGCGCGGTGCACCCGTCGCGCGGGGTTGGGTGGGTGGGGCGTGCTCGGCCGTCGTCATCGACGTCTCCCTCGCTGGTGGTGATGGTGTCGGACGTTAGCGAGCGCTAACGTCGGCGTCCAGTCCTGCGACGACGCGGACGACGGCGAGCGGAGGAGTGCGTCATGGCGACAGAGCCCACCCGGCCTCACGAACCGGACGAGGAGGGGGCGGTGGAGGAGGTCGTCGAGCAGCGCGGACTGTGGTTCGAGGAACTGCGTTCCGGCGTCGTCTACCGCCATCAGCCGGGGCGCACGGTCACCGAGACCGACAACGTCCTCTTCACCACGCTGACGATGAACACCCAGCCGCTGCACCTCGACGAGGCGTGGAGCTCGGGCACCGAGTTCGGCACCCGGCTGGTCAACAGCATGTTCACGCTCTCGACGCTGGTCGGGCTGTCGGTGGCCCAGCTGACGCTGGGCACGATCGTGGCGAACCTCGGGCTCGACGAGGTGGCGTTCCCGCAGCCGGTGCGACACGGTGACACGTTGCTCGCGGAGACCCGGGTGCTCGAGAAGCGGCTCTCGCGCAGCCGTCCCGGGCAGGGAGTGGTGGTGTTCGGGCATACCGGGCGCAACCAGGACGGCGCCGTCGTCGCGCGTGCCCGGCGCACCACGCTCGTGCGGTGCCGACCATGACCACCACCCCTACGAACGGCGGCCCCACGGCCCCCGCCGAGGTGGCCTGGCTGTTCTGCCCCGCGGACCGCCCGGAACGGTTCACCAAGGCGCTCGCCGTCGCGGACGTGCTGGTCGTCGACCTGGAGGACGGCGTCAGCGCACACCGCCGGCCGTCGGCGCGAGCCGCCCTGGGGCCCGCGCTGACCGCACTCACCCCGGCCGAGCTCGCCCGGGTGGTGGTGCGGGTCAGCGCCGTCGGCACCGCCGACGTCGAGCTCGACCTCGCCGCGCTCGACGGGATCGCGGTGCCGCGGCTCATGCTCGCCAAAACCTCCGGGCCCGAGGACCTGCGCTGGCTCGCCACCCGCGATCCCCGGCCCGTGGTGGCCCTCTGCGAGACGGCCGCCGGGGTGCTGGCAGCCCCGGCCACCGCCCGTGAACCGAGGTGCGCCGCCCTGTTCTGGGGGGCCGAGGACCTCGTGAGCGATCTCGGTGGCACCGCCAGCCGAGACGACGCAGGCCGCTACCGCTCGGTGGTGCACTCCGCGCGCGATGCGGTGCTGTTGGCCGCGGCCGCCGCGGGGGTGCCCGCGCTCGACGCCGTCCACCTCGACCTCACCGACGACGGCGGTCTGTCGGCAGAAGCGCGAGACGCCGCCGCCGTGGGTTTCTCGGGCACGGTCTGCCTGCACCCCCGGCAGGTCCCGGTGGTGCGCGCCGCGTACGCCCCAACCCCGGAGCGGGTTGACTGGGCGCACCGGGTGCTCGACGCCGCGCAGGACGCAGGCGGGGGTGGTGCGCTGGCCGTGGACGGCGTCATGGTGGACGAGGTGGTGTTGAAGCAGGCGCGGCGGGTACTGGCCCTGGCCCGGGGCGTGGTTGTCCCGGCAGGACAAGCGGGGGCGTCCGCGTTGTCCGGGGGGTCCCTCGGCACCGCCGTACCGCACCCAGCAAGGTGAAGCGCAACCGCGAGGCGCTGACACTGTGGTCGACGCGCCGTGAAGAGGCGGCATTCAGCCGAGGTTCGAGGAGGAACCGGTCATGGCGGACGTCATCGCCGAGGGCTACAACGTCTTCGACACGAACAAATCCCCGACGGGGACCGTGAAGTACCTGTCGTCACCGTCGGACGTCATCAAATTGATCCAGTCGGGCAAGCTCAAGGAACACATCCTGCTCGTCCGCGGCGGCACGACGACGTTCCTGTCACCGGCGCTGAGCATGGGTGCCATCGGGATCATCACGATGTCGGGAGCGCCGGAGAGCCACCTGGGCATCCTGTCGCGCGAGTTTCAGACGCCGTGTGTCATGACGGCGCACCTGACGGGCAGTGATTCCCGCTACGTCGTCGGGGGCACCGACGAGTCGCACTTCACCGAGATCGCCAAGGAGCTCGACGGGCGCACGGTGCGCCTCGACTGTTCCGACGACGAGGTCGGCCGCATCGTCGTGGTCGACTGACACCAGAGCTGAGGAGGACGACGATGACCACCACGGCAGACCCCGGCAAGGCCACCCGGGCCACCTACAAGAAGAGGTACGAGCCCGCCGACGACGGGCTCCGCTTCCAGGACCTCACCTACACCGGCAACTTCGCGGGTCAGGAGCCGGTGACCGACGGCATCCGCGGCGACAAGATGATGCGGGCGCGGGCCAAGAGCGGTGTGCTCGAGAAGGTATCCCGCGAAGAGGTACTCAAGGATCAGTTCACGATCCCCGAGCTGAACGACCTCAACAACTATCTCGCCTGGAACATCTGGGACGTTCTCGTCATGCGCGCCACCGAGGGCGTCTCGGGCATGATCCCCCGCCAGGAGTACGAGATCCTGGCCTTCATGCACCAGTTCTACCGCTGGCCGGAGATTCTGCGCATGACCACCGACGAGGTCGGTGCCGAGGGGGTCATGGCCATCGGGGCCTCCTCGCGCCGCGAGATCGGGACCAAGGTCAACGCGGTGCACGACTGGGCCATCGGCGCTGTCGGCTTCGGTATGGGTCGCTGCGGACTGCTCGCCCTGGAGGCGATCGGTCCCGACGACTACGTGGAGGAGTCCAACGAGATCCTCAAGTTCATGCAGCGGGTGCTGTGGGGCAAGCGGCAGGACGGTTACCTCCTCAACTCCCAGGACCGTTACCGCTGCCGCATTCACGACGCCGACTTCCTCCAGACGCTGATCGACCAGGTCGTGCCGCTGGAACCCGGCAGTCCCGACCACGACTCGTTCACCCAGTTCAACGCCGCGGCCGAGCTCCTCGCCTTCCTCGACCACTACGACAACCGACTCGGCCTGGGCGACACCGGTCCCTACGAGCTGCCCGACGGCAAACTGCTGATCCTGCGTGACCTGTTCGTCAACGAGGACGCGTTCCACTGGAGCGACGTCTGCGACGACGCCGGGCTGCCGTACTCGTACACGCTCGCGCTGGTCATCGACCCGGAGATCATGAGCCTGGCGGAGATCCGGGTGAACGACATCTCCACCACCTTCACCCGGCCCAAGAACTACGTGTCGGCGATCGTCGGCGGTGCGATCTTCGCGCGGGAGAAGTGGGACACGCCGATGGCGGAGATCCAGCCCATCGCCATCTCCGAACTTGCCGATCACCTCGGACGGGTGCAGCAGGCCACCTTGAAGCTGTACACCAAGACGGCTCGTATGCACCGGCGCGACCTCATCTGGAACGGGCAGTACGTCTACTACGTCGACATGATCCTGCCCCACCTGCGACGTGCGGGAACGCTGGAGAAGGCCGAACGCGACTACGACCTGTGGGAGATCGACCAGCGCGTCTCGAACTATTACTACGACATCACCAAACGCGGATTCGCGCAGGAGACGGTGCCGCACAAGATCTTCTCCGGCGCCGGGTATCTGCCTTTCTCCGAGAACGCCGACACGCGCCGCTCGAAGTACCGCTGGCTCTGACCGTTCCTCCCGTCACCCCTGGGGACGCGGCCGGTGTCGCACCGGCCGTGTCCCCGGGGGTTTCTGACCGCTGCACGAAGGGGTCTCGCGATGCCCGTCCTCTCACACCCCGAGTACCACGTCCTCAATGCCGTCGCCCTGCGCAAGATGCTGGCCATGACAGCATTGCCCGACGCGATGCCGGAGGTCACCGATCCCACCGGCACCGTGGGTGGGCTGGTGGCGTCCGGACTGATCGTCGACGCCGGCGGGTACCTGCTCCCCACCGACGACGCCGCGCCGGTGCTCGCCGAGACCGCGGCTCAGTTGTATGCCGACGTGCGCACCGACGGTGCCGTCCTGGACCTGCTCGACAGGTTCGAGACCACCAACAAGTCCCTGCTCACCACGATGTCCGATTGGCAGCAGGTGACGGTCGCCGGGCGCAAGGTGACCAACGACCACTCCGACGCCGCCTACGACGGCCGGATCATCGACAAGATCGACAAGTTGGTGTCCAGACTCGATGCACTGCTCGGCGCCCTCGGTGCCCACGACGACCATTTCCTGGCCTACCGGGAGCGGTTCGCGAGCGCGCTGCACGACGTCGACACCGGTGACATCGACATGGTCTCGTCCCCGACCCGCGAATCCGTGCACACGATCTGGTTCGAGTTCCACGAGGACCTGCTCCGCGTGCTCGGCCGGGCGCGCACCGAGTGAACGCCGTGACCACGACGGCCACCGGTTTTACGACGGCGTTCGCCGAGGCGGACCCGGCGCGGCGTGACCTCCTGGGTGGCAAGGGTGCGGGCCTGGCCGAGATGGTGCAGGCCGGGCTGCGGGTGCCCCCCGGGTTCGTCGTGTCCACCGCCGCGTGCGCGGCCTTCCTCGAGAGGGGAGCACTGCCCGAGGGGTTGCTTGCCGAGGTGCTCGACCACCTCAGGGCCGTGGAGGCCGCGACGGGTGCGGTCTTCGGCCCCGTCGACGGTGACGAGCGCCCGCCGCTCCTCCTCTCGGTTCGCTCCGGTGCGCCGGTGTCGATGCCGGGCATGATGGACACGATCCTCAACCTCGGACTCACACCGCAGGCCGCCGCGACGATGGCGCAGGCGTCCGGTGACGTCAGGTTCGTGGGTGATCTGGTGGCGCGTTTCCACCGGATGTACGCCGACACCGTGCTGGGGGAGGACCCGGAACACGACGACGTCGACGTCCACGTCGCGTCGTTGCCCGCGGGCCCCGGTGATGGTGGCGCCGTCTACGGCGACGTCTGGCAGCAGTGCGCGGCGGCACTGGCCGAGGAGACCGACGAGCTGGTGCCCGTCGACCCGGCGGAGCAACTGGTGGGCGCGGTAGAAGCGGTGTTCCGGTCCTGGAACACCCGCCGCGCGCGGACGTATCGTGACTTCCACGGCATCAGCCACGACATGGGTACCGCCGTCGTCATCCAGGCGATGGTGTTCGGCAACCTCAGCGACGACTCGGGCTCCGGCGTCTGCTTCACCCGCAACCCCGTGACCGGTGAGCCCGGCCTGTACGGGGAGTTCCTGGCCCGCGCCCAGGGCGAGGACGTGGTGGCCGGCACCCGGACCCCCACCCCGATCGAGGTGGCCCGCGCGGAGCTGACGCAGGTGTTCGCCGAGCTCGAGGCGACCGCGGCTCAGCTGGAGCGCAACCGCGGTGACGTCCTCGACATCGAGTTCACCGTCGAGCGCTCCACGTTGTATCTGCTGCAGGTCCGCAGCGCGAAGCGCACCCCCGAGGCGGCGGTGCGGATCGCCGTCGACCTTCTCCATGAGGGACTGGCCGACCCCCGCCGGGCGCTCGGCATGGTCACCCCCGAACAGTTGCGGCAGGTGCAACGGCCTGGTTTCGACGGGGCCGAGGTCGTCGTGGCGCGCGACGGGGGGCGGTTGCTGACCACCGGCACCGGCGCATGCGCGGGGCAGGTCTGCGGCGTGCTGGTCCTCGACCCCGACCGCGCCAAGCAGGCCGCCGCCGAGGGTCACCCCGTCATCCTGGCCCGGGCGATCACGAGCCCGACCGATCTGCACGGGATGATCGCGGCCCGCGGCATCATTACCGCCACCGGCGGGTCGACGAGCCACGCCGCCGTCGTCGCCCGGGCGCTCGGCCGTCCCTGTGTGGTCGGTGCGGGGGAGCTGGTCGTCGACGAGCGCGCACGCACGGTGACCCTGCGCGGGGCCGGCAGCGAGGACGGACGAGTTCTCGCCGAGGGCGAGATCGTCTCCCTCGACGGTTCCACCGGCGAGCTGTTCGCCGGCGCGTTCACCACCTCCAGCCCTGCCGCGGCGCACCGCA
>JBPBQU010000547.1:0-10505 GCA_050955085.1 Janthinobacterium lividum
CTTGACGGCGCCATCCTTGTTGCGCGGGCGCTTCGACATCATGAAACCGTCGATGGGGGCCTCGACCGCGTCGGCCCCGACGGCGGAGTCGACCTCGGGGAAGTTGAAGAAGTCGATGTCCTCCTGGTCTGCGTCCTCGAACTGCTGTCCGATGAAGGAGCCTATGAGCATCATCCCGGAGGTCTTGTTGACGATCCCGGTGGCGGCCTCCTGCCAGGTGCGGCCGAGGGAGTCCGTCTGGGAGTAGGGCAACAATCCTTTCCAGGTATCGAATACCGTCTTGACCTTCTGATCGGTCCAGGCCTCCTTGCCGGCCATCAGGTCGACGTGGAACTGGTAGCCGTTGATGCGCATGTTGAGCTGGTCGAAGGTGCCCATGGCCGGCCAGCCCTCTTTGTCCGCGAAGGCGAGTGGAACCAGGTTGTCGGTCTGCATCTGCTTGGCCAACGCGGTCATCTCGTCCAGCGTGGTAGGGGCCTGATAGCCCTTCTCGGCCCACAGCGACTTGCGGTAGAAGACGGCCCACGGCCCGTAGGTGGTGGGGACGAAGTACTGCTTCCCGTCCTCGCCCGTCGAGGCCTTCTTGAAGGCGTCGGTGTAGTTGGTTCCGATGGTCGACCACACGTCCGTCAGGTCGCTCGCGAGGCCCTGGGCTGCGAAGAACTGCATGCGGTACCCGGCGAACCACGAGAAGACGTCGTCCGGGCTGCCCTGGAGGTAGTTGTTGATGTTGTTCTGGAACGTGGTGTGGTCCACGGAGTTCAGTTTGACCGTGATGCCCTGTTTGGTCTGGGCGTCGGCAACCATGGCCTTCATCGTCTTCAGCGGCACCTCGTCCGAGAAGTTCGACCCCAGGGTGACCGGGTCACCGCCTCCACCTCCGCCCGCGGAGGTGGTGTCCCCGCCGCCACCGCAGGCGGCAAGCAGGGCGGGGATCCCCGCGGCGAGCAGGGAGCCGCGCAGAACGTTTCGGCGACTGAACCCGGAACGACCCGCAGAGGCAGGAACGAGGCCGGCGAGGTACTCGGCTTCGGTGGCAGGGCGGTTCATCTCGACTCCTTTGTCGACGTCCGGCGAGGCCGGTGATGGGTGACCTGGCGGACCGAACACGGTCGACCACGCTCCGACAAACTCTGTGGTCCGCAGTTCACCCTGTCAAGCGATTCGAGCACGAAAGCCCTAACTCGTGACCAGTTTGTGTTCGGATGTGTCGGTTCGAGATCGGGTCCGACATTGACGCAGGTCCCCAAGGGTTCCATGCTCGACGGGTCAGTGACGACAATGGTGGAACTGCCGCGAAAGGGGGCGTGACCCGTCGTGCTCGCTCGGTCCCGCCAGGAAGTCATCCTGGAGATGGTCCGTGCTCGTGGCAGCGCCCGGATCTCCGAACTCGTCAGCCAACTCGGTGTTTCCGACATGACCATCCGTCGCGACATCATCCGACTCTCCCACCGGGGTCTCGTGGAACGCGTCCACGGTGGCGCAACCGTCGTTGACGGTCGAAACGGCGAAGAACCTGGGTTCGCGGCGAAGTCGATCCTGCAGATCGAGGAGAAACGAGCCATCGCCGCACTGGCAGCGTCCCTGGTGGATCCCGGCGCGTCCGTCGCGATCTCGGCCGGGACCACCACCGTTCAGGTCGCGCTGGCGCTGCGCGAGGTGCCCGACCTGACCGTGGTGACGAATTCACCACCTGTCGCCGAGATCATGCACGACACGGTTCGCCACGATCGGACCGTCATTCTCACCGGCGGTATCCGAACCCCCTCCGACGCTCTGGTGGGTCCCGTGGCCCAACGCAGTCTCGCCCCCTTGCACGTGGACTGGTTGTTCCTCGGGGTGCACGGCATCGCGGCCGTCGAAGGGCTGACCACCCCCAACCTCGTCGAGGGCGAGATCGACCGGGCACTGATGGCCGCCGCGTCCTCGATCGTCGTCGTGGCCGATTCGAGCAAGTGGGGGGTCGTCGGGCTGAGCACGATCGCGTCCCTCGACGAGGTGGACGTCCTGGTGAGCGACCACGGGCTCGGCGAGGACGCACGCCGCACGCTACGCGAACGCACCGGCCGGGTACTGCTCGCGGACGCCGGGGTGAACCCGGTTGCCGGGCAGCGCCTCTGAGGGGGACGGGGTCATACCCGACGGGTCCGGAGCAGGAGGAGCTGCTGGGGTTGCAACGCGGGAGCCGCGACCCCGACACCCGCCAGGAGCCGGCCGGTCGAGCGGACACCCTCCCCGGCGAGCCAGGGCACCGTCCCCTCCCCCCGCAGGACCGGAGCATCCCCCGGTGCCTGCGCGCAGACCAGGTATTCGGCATCGGGCAGCAGGCCCGGCAGGCGCACCCGGCCCGGGACGGAGGCGTCGGGGGTGTCGAGCTGGACGATCGCGAACAACCCGTCGCCACCGTCGCGCGCCACGATCCCGTGGACGGCGAAGGACGGGTCGTGCTGGTCGCAACGAATGGTCCGGCCGGTGTGCAGCAGACCCCGCATCTCCTTGTAGAACGCGACCCAGCGCGTCAGTTCGGCGCGGTCCACCGCAGACATCCGGGTGACGTCGGTCTCGATCCCGAAGGACGCGAACAGTGCCGTCCCGGCCCGGAAGGAGAGGTCACTGCTCCGGTGCGTGGTGTGTGACGGCGAGGCACCGACGTGTGATCCGATGAGTTCCGGTGGGACGACCTGCGTCGTCCAGCGCTGGATCTGCTGTCGCTCCAGCGGGTCGATGCAGTCACTCCCCCAGACCCGGTCGGTGTGCTCGAGGATCTCGAGGTCGACACGCAGTCCTCCCGAGGAACACGACTCGATCTCGACCCCTGGGTGTCTCCTCCGGAGTTCGTCGAGCAACCGGTAGACGGCGAGGGTCTGGGCGTGCACCCCGGCGGCACCGGAGGGTCCGGAACCGGCTTCCAGGAGATCGCGGTTGTGGTCCCACTTGAGGTAGGCGATGTCGTACTCCGACAGCAACGCGTCGAGACATCGGAGGATGTAGGCGGACGCGTCGGGGTTCCCGAGGTCGAGGACCTGCTGCTGGCGCGACAGCAGCGGTTGACGCCCGCCGCTGGCCAGCACCCAGTCCGGGTGAGCCCGCACCAGATCGGAGTCCGGGTTCACCATCTCGGGTTCGACCCACAGGCCGAACTCCATACCCAACGCACGGACCCCGTCCACGAGCGGGCTCAACCCCTGCGGCCAGACCCCCTCGTCGACGTACCAGTCCCCGAGGCCCGCACTGTCGTCGCGGCGGTGACGGAACCACCCGTCGTCGAGGACGTAGCGTTCGGCCCCGATCTCGGCCCCGGCCCGGGCCAGTTCCAGCAACCGATCGAGGTCGAGGTCGAAATAGACCGCCTCCCAGGTGTTCATGATGACCGGGCGGGGTTTCACCGGGTGGTTCGGGCGCGAACGCAGGTACTCGTGGAACCGCGCGGCCACGCCGTCGAGCCCGTCGACGGCGTAGGCCGCGAAGACCCATGGCGACGTGTAGCTCTGACCGCTCGCGAGGCGGACCTCACCGGGAAGCAGGAGCTCACCCGCAGCGAGAGTCGTCGTTCCACCGCCGACCCGCTCGACGCAGGAACGATGGTTGCCGCTGAACGCCGCGTGGGTCGCCCACACCTCACCCTGACCGAAGCCGAAACCGGTGCTACCGACGGCCATGACCAACGGGGCGTCCGGACCGGTGCGCCCGCGTCGGTTCTCGCGGGTGTGGGTGCCGAAGGTCACCGGCCGACGCTGCGGGATTCGTTCCTTGGCCCAGCGACCCGCCAGGTCGAAGATCTCCGCCGCCACCGGCGGGACGGGAAGGGCGAGCCCGAGGTCGAGAACCTCGTACTCCCCGTCTGCCGTGTTGCTCAACTGCACACGGTGGCGCAACAACCCCGAGGGCAACAGTTCGAGGTCGATGCGCAGCGCGAGCCCGGCGTGCGGGTCGGCGGCCTCGAGGAGTACCCGCCCACCCACCTCACGCTGCTCGACGACGGCACCGGTGGGGACGAAACGGGTGGACCACGCCGCGCCGGCGCGGTGACCGGCCAACCCGGGACGACCGTTCCAACCGCGCGACTGCTCGGGCAGCAACCGCGTCGGCTGCGGCACGTCGAGGTCGTTGTTCGCGCGGGCGGTGCGGCCCGAGACCACGAGGTCGGCCAGCACCGCAGCAGAGACGTCACCGAGATCGCCGCCCCAGTGCACGACAGCGGGCAGGGCGTCCACCGCCACCTCGAGCACGAGGCTGACCCCGGCGGCGCGCAGGTGCAGTACCTGCCCGAGCGCGTCCGGGGTGGCGCTTGCGGTGGTCGGCGAGGGGTCCAGCGGTCGGGTCACGTTCTCTCCGTCGGTGCACGTCGTCGTGTCAGGGACCTGGCAGTTCTACGCTGAAAGCCACAAGGGCGTCAACAGGGCCGCACGGCGGGTCGTTTTCGGTCGATACTCAGGCTCCGGCGTCTGAGACTTCCGTCGTAACACTCTCGATCTCAATACTCTCGACATCGAGGGATCATGGAGTCACCGGGCAGGACGAGAGGACACCGTGAGCGAGGAACGATCAGCTGGGCAGCGCGTGCGGCCGGGCGTCTCCTGGACGCCGTTGACAGGCACCGCGCACAGCATCGCGCTCACGGTCCTCCTCGACGGGCCGTTGCCGCGCAGTGAACTCGCCCGCCGTCTCGACCTCTCGCCCGGCAGCCTCACCCGGCTCGCGAAACCGCTGCTGGACTCCGGCCTGCTCGTCGAGACGGGGAGCGCCCAGGACCCGACGTCCGGGCGCCCGACCCGGCCCCTGGACGTGGACGAGGGGTCCCACCACTTCGTGGGCGTCAAGCTCACGGCGCACACCGCGTACGCCGTCCTCACCTCCCTGCGGGCGAGCGTCACCGCCCACGAGGAGACGCCGCTCCCGGACACCGACCCCGCTGCCGTCGTTCGGACCGTGGCAGCCCTCGTCCGTTCCCTGACGGCCAAGCACCCCGACATCGGGATGGAGGGTGTCCGGGCCGTCGGGATCAGCCTCGGCGCCCTCGTCGACCCGACCGGTGCCGTCATCGACGCCACGTTCCTGGGCTGGCGCGACGTCCCGCTCGGTTCGGCGCTGGAGACCGCTCTCGGGCTTCCCGTCGTCGTCGACAACGACGTGCTCTCCCTGACCCGGGCCGAGCAGTGGTTCGGTGCCGCGCGCGGTTGCGACCACTTCGCGGTGCTGACCATCGGTGAGGGCATCGGGTACGGACTCGTCGTGCACGACGAGGTCGTCGACCGCCCCGACGCGGGGGTCGGTCTGCTCGGGCACGTACCGCTCGACCCCACCGGGCCGTTGTGCCCCCAGGGCCACCCGGGCTGCGCCGACGCCATGCTCACGCAGGCGGCGATGGAGGCCCGTGCTTCCGTCGCCTTCCGTCGTGCGGTGCGCTACCAGGATCTCCTCGATCTCGCGGTCGGCGGGGATCCGCTGGCGCGCCGCATCGTCGACGACTCCGCCCGGTCGCTGGGCGCACTCGTCGCCACGTTGGCGAACTTCACGATGCCCAAGAAGGTGATCCTCGCCGGGGAGGGGATCCGACTTGCCGACGTCGGCCGGGACGCGGTGTGGCGTGGGATCCATGCCCACCGCAGCGCCTACGCCTCCGAGCTCGAGGTCGACGTGCAGCTCAGCGGGTTCACCGAATGGGCGCGTGGCGCCGCGGTGACCGCGATCCGGACCTTCGCCCTGGGCCATCGGCGCTGAGGCCCGCGCCGCAACCCTCGTGCAGGCGTAGCCTCGGGCTGTGCGGGAAACTCCGGGTGCGACGAACGGGCTGCTGGTGCGGCGCCGTCACGTCGACCTGTGCCGCACCCACGCCGCCACCTGTTCCTGACGTCGGCCCCGCTCCCCCACCCGGGTGAGCACCCGCCTCGTCCCGGAGGAGTTCCGTGGCACCCTCGCACCCCCGTCCCGGTGGTGACCGTTCCAATGATGACCTTTCCAGTGATGACCTTTCCAGTGATGACCGCCAGGTGACACCGCTGAGGCTCTGCCTCGTCGGCGCCGGCCCGCGCAGCCTCGGTGTCCTCGACCGCCTCGGCTCCCTCGCCAGCCACGACCCGCGCCCCGTCGTCGTGCACGTGATCGACCCCTACCCGCCAGGATCGGGGCGGATCTGGCGCGAGGATCAGCACCCGCTGTTGTGGATGAACTCGCGGGCGGCGGACGTGACCGTGCTGCCCGACGCGACGTCGTTACTCCCGCAACCTGTCCGCCACGGGCCGACGCTGTACGCCTGGCTGGACGAGCACCGAGCGGAGCTGGCCCGCGACTTCGCCGCGACGGGCCGGAGTGCGCTGCGGGCGGAGGTGCTCGCGGTGCAGGAGGGCACCTTCGTCTCCCGGGCGCTGGGCAGCCACTACCTGCGCTGGGCGTGGCGGGACGTGGTGGCGGCGCTGCCCCCGCACGTCACCGTTCACGAACACCCCACGCGCGTTGCCGACATCCTCGACGCGCGCAGTGGAGCAGGCACCCGCGACGGCGCGCAGGTGGTGCACCTCGACGACGGGGACCCGCTCCTCGTCGACGCCGTGCTCCTCGCCCAGGGCCACCCCGACGTGTCCCCCGGGCCTTCGGAGCGCGCCCGCACGCAGTTCGCCGACCGGCACGGTCTCGGATACCTCGCCCCGGCGTACACCAGTGACCTCGGGATCGACACCGACCTCGACACCCTCCTCCCCGGGGAGGACGTCATCGTCGCGGGCATGGGCCTTGCCTTCGTCGACCTCGTCGTGCTCGTCACCGAGGGCCGCGGTGGACGGTTCGTCTTTCAGCCGGCGCCCGACGGATCGACCACCCTGCGCTACGAACCCAGCGGCGCCGAACCCGTGTTGCACGTCGGGTCCCGGCGGGGAGTGCCCTACCGCTCGAAGATCACCTACGCCCTCCGGCCCCGGCCGCAGCTCCCGCGGTTCCTCACCGTCGAGACCGCGACCGCCCGTGGGGGTGACCTCGATCTGCACACCGACGTGTGGCCGCTGATCGCCAAGGAACTTGCGGGCGCCCACTACGCCGAACTCTTCCGCAGCCACCCCGAACGCACCCGCACGTCCTGGGCCGAGTTCGAATCCGTTCTCGTTCCGGCCGTCTGGGGCAGTGCGGAACTCGATGACCTGATCGCGCGATCCGTCCCGGACGTTGCCGACCGCCTCGACCTCGACCGCCTCGATCGCCCGCTCAAGGGGTGGTGGGCGGAGTGCGGGGACGAGGTCCACGCGCGGGTCCGCGACCACATCGAGGCTGACGTCACCCGTCGCGGTGATCCCGCACACAGCCCCGACGCGGCCGTGTTCTTCGCGTTGCTGTCCTGCTATGTCACCGTCGCGGGTCTGGCCCGGCGGGGGTTGCTCACGGCGTCCTCCGCCGCCGTCGAGGTCGACGGCTGGTGGCACGGGTTCTTCAGCTACCTCGCGTCCGGACCACCACCGCAGCGGCTGCGCCAACTCCTCGCCCTCGCCGACGCGGGGGTCGTCCGGTTTCTCGGCGGTGACCTCGTCGTGGAGCCAGACGAGGTGCGCGGGACGTGGACGGCCCGGGTCGGAAACACCTCATCCGAGGTCAGCGCCCGCGTCCTCGTCGAGGCCCGACTGCCGGACCCCAGCATCCGCAACAGCGCGGATCCGTTGCTGCGCCGGTTGTCCGCCCGCGGGGAGGTGCGCGAGGAGGGTTTCACCACCCCGGACGGCACCGAACTGAGCAATGGCCGTCTCGTCGTCGATGCCGAACATCGACTGGTCATGACCGGCGGGTCCGCCCATCCGCGCCGATTCGCTGCCGGGCCCTGGGTGGCGGGCAACGGCTGGGCCGCGGCGTTCGCCCGGCCCGGGCTCGACGCGGGATTCTTCCGGCTCAACGACCGCCTCGCCGCAGGACTGCTGGGCGCCGACTCCCCGACGGCGACGGTCAGAGTCATCGCCCCGCGAACTATGGGGAATACGCGATCCGCCCCAACTCCTCCCGTCCGCTGAGCTCCGTCCCGGGCGCCGTGGACCGCGAACTCCGGGGCCCGCCGCGCAACGGGCGGCGGACCCCGGATCACTCAGCCGAACAGGCGGGCGCCCGCGAGGCGGGCACCCTCACCCAGCGCGGCGAGCTTGGCCATCGCGATCTGGGGGTGGATGCGTCCGCCGAGACCGCAGTCGGTGGAGGCGATGACGTTCTCGGCACCGACGACGGAAGCGAACCGTTCGATCCTGTCGGCGACGAGCTCGGGGTGCTCGACGACGTTGGTCGCGTGGCTCACGATGCCGGGCACGATCTTCTTGCCCGCCGGCAGTTCGAGGTCCTTCCAGACCTTCCACTCGTGCTCGTGGCGGGCGTTGGCCGCCTCGAAGGAGTACGCACCCGCGTTGATCTCCAGCATGAGGTCGGCGATGTGCTTGAACTCGATGTCCGTGGTGTGCGGGCCGTGCCAACTGCCCCAGCACAGGTGGAAGCGGATCTGCTCACTCGGCAGATCCCTGATCGCGTAGTTGAGCGCCTCGACCCGGATGCGGGTGAACGCGCGGTAGTCCTGCACGCTGGGTTCGGGGTTGATCTGGTCCCAGTTCTCCGCGATCGAGGGATCGTCGATCTGCAGGACCAGTCCGGCGTCGACGACGGCCCGGTACTCCTCGCGCAGCACGTCGGCCCACGCCCAGATGTGCTCCTCCTCGGTGCCGTAGTGCTGGTTCGCGATCCGGGCACCGGAACCAGGCGAGAGGGAGGTGATGAAACCCTGCTCCACACCGTTGGCCGCCAGGCCGGCCTTGAGGTTGGCGATGTCCGAGGCGATGGCGTCGTGGCCCACGTAGGACAACGCCCCCGTCGTCGCGGGGAACGCCGTCGCGTTCTTCCCCATCGCGATGCCGGAGGTCGGGTCGGAATAGGCGTCGCGGAAGATCGTCCAGTCCCGACGGTCGGGGAAACTGGTGAGCCGTACCCTGCCGGGTTCGGAACGCAGCGTCGGCTGGGTAAACAGGTCCTCACCCGTGACGGTGAGACCTGCGACCCGCTGGAACGAGTAGGACCACCAGGCGCCGTAGTCCACGGTGCTCGACATGGCCTTGCCGTACTCGCCGTCGCCGACGATCGTGACCCCGAGGGCCTCCTGGCGGGCGACGAGGTCGACGACGGCGTCGGTCAGCAGCGTCTCGAACTCAGGGGTCCGGTCGAGGGTGAGTCCGTCGTCGCCCAGCCGGCGCGCCTCGTTCGCCGCGATGAGTTCCGGGGTCCGGGGCAGGCTGCCGGCGTGGCTGACGGGAACCTGACGGGTGGTGCTGGTCATGCGATGTCTCCGGTCTCGGTCAACAGTTCAGGGTGAGCGCGTGGCCCAGGTCGTGGAGCAGATCAAGAGGGCCGCTGAGACCGACGCAGCGACCGCGGCGTCATCACGAACGAGTTCGGACGGCCCCCTCGCCGCGAAGTTCCCGGCGTGGATCAACGTGCCCCTCCCATCGGTCCTGGCATGAGCACCCTCCCGAAAGGGGGTTGCTGCGGCGTCGACGAGCCAGGTCTCTCAGCCGCTCTGGATGGTCGGGCCAGCGTAGGGCATCGCCTGGGGTGACGGCGCCGACAGCCGAGCGCACGAACCACCGACGGGCCCCGACCCGCGGTCGTCCCGAATGGGTGACCTCCTCGTCACACCCAGCTCGTCATACCCGGTCGGTCCGGGACAGCGGTGTCCTGTCACCTCTACAGATAGCGGTGCATCACGTGCAGACCCACATACCCGTGCTCGGGGTGGTCGAATGCCTGCGGGACGGTCCCGACGACGTCGAAACCCAGGGATCGCCACAACGTCACCGCGGGCAGGTTCGTCTCGACGACCGCGTTGAACTGCATGGCGAGGAAACCGGCCCGGCGGGCCCAGTCCAGGACGTGCTCACCCAGCGCACGGCCGACCCCGCGTCCTCGGGCGGCACCGTCGACCATGAAACTCGCGGTCGCCACGTGGGAACCAGGCCCCGGCCGGTTCGGGCCGGCCTTCGCACTGCCGAGTACCCGACCCGTCACGTCCACCGCCACGATCGTCGAACCGGGCGGACGTTGCACCCACAGTTCTCGTGCCGTCTCCGACGTGAGGGCCGCGGAGTAGGCGTACGTCTCCCCCTCGGCGACGATCTCGTCGAAGAACGGCCAGACCTGCACCCAGTCGTCGTCCGCGATCTCCCGGATCAGCACGGCGAGCCCCCCTCCCGGGAGTCCATCCGAGCTCAACCGACCCGGGGAGCGCGCACCAACGCGTCCGCGAACGCCATCCAGCTGAGCAGGGCGCACTTGACGCGGGCCGGATATCTCGCGACCCCGGCCAGCGCGACACCGTCGCCGAGGACGTCCTCGTCCCCGGCGTCCGCGCCTTTGCTCGTGAGCATCTGCTGCATGGCGTGCCGGGTCGAGGCGGCGTCCTCGGTTGGACGTCCGACGACGAGGTCGTACAACACCGACGCGGAAGCGCGCGAGATCGAACACCCCTCGGCGTCATAGGAGACATCACTCACGACACTGCG
>JBPBQU010000548.1:0-9626 GCA_050955085.1 Janthinobacterium lividum
GGACTCGGCGTCGGGGAGTGCGTCGAGGGGCGCGAGGAGTTCGGTCGCGGACGCGGCGAGCCCGTCGACGGTGGCGAGCAGGCCGAGGTGGGTGGTGTCGTCGGCGTGCACGACGGGGCGCGTGGGTGTCGTGCGGGCCAGTGCCGCCGCCGCTGAGGCGTCCCCGTCGCCGGCGTCGACCAGATCGGCCGCGCGCCCGACGCCCACCCGGAACTCCCGCTCGCGCAGGACGCGGAGCACCGACGCGAGCCCGTCGTCGGCGCACACCACCACGAGCCGACCCGCGGAGCGGACCGTGCGGGCCGCGAGGGTTCCGGCGAGCGGGGGGGTACCGGTTCCCTCCCCCCACAGGACCCGGACGCGATCGGGCGGGGTGGGTGCGCCCATCGCGGACAGGACACGTCGGGCGGTGCCCGGATCCCCCGTGCAGAGCAGGTCCAGAGCCAGCCCGGCGAGCTCGCCCGGGACGTCGACACCACGTGGGGCCAACAGGGTCAGCAGGGCCGCTGCCGTTCCCACCGTCCCCAGAACCGCCCGGGGTAGTCCCGGGGCGGCCCGGACGAGCAACCACCCCACCTCGCTCGTGCCCACCGCGCGCAGCAGCAACGTCCGGGTGGGGGAGACGTCGGTGAGGGCCGCCCGCAGCCCCTGCGGGCGGACCCGGGCCAGCGCCGCCCGGGTCTCGGGGGGCAGGGACGCCCCCAGCGGGGAGGACTCGACCACCTCGCCCTCCGAGCTCAGCAACCAGGCGGCGCCGTGCAGGGCCCGGGCCAACCGGTGCAGGACGCGTTGGCGACCCTGCGGCCCGACAGCGTCCGCAGCGAGGTCGCGTTGTGTCCGGGCTGCCGCACTCTCGGCTTCGTTCTCGCTGCGCCGCAACAGGTCCGCGACCCGGCGCGACACCGCGATGAACGGGGTCGGGCCGGGGACCTCGAGGACGGCCACCCCGTGCCGCGTCCCCGCCGCGATCAGGCTGCGGGGGACGATGTCGTGGCTCAGCCCGACTCCGAGGCCGACCGCAGGCACCCCCGCCGTCGCCAACCGTGCCACCCACTCGTCCCAGTCGTCGCGGGCGCGCAATCCCGTGGTGAGCAACAGCTCACCGCCTTCGAGGAACGGAGCCGGGTCGTCGAGTTCACTCGTCGCCACCCAGCGCAGCGTGGCGCCCGGGTCACCGGTGAGCAGGCGCAATCCGAGCTCAGGGGTGCGCAGCAGGTCCTCCACGCTCACCACACCGGCAGTTTCGCACTCCTGACCCGGGTTGAGTGTGCACGACTGCCACTGTGGGCGAGCGGACACGGGCCCTAGCGTCGAGCCATGACGCAGACCGCGGATCGACCCGACACGTCCACCGGTGCCGCTGCACCCGGTGTCCTCGCCCCCGGTGGTCCTGACCTGGCGCAGGTGCGCCGAGTGATCACCGAGGTTCCCGGCCCGCGCTCGCGCGAGCTCGCCCAGCGTCGCAGCGCCGCCGTCTCCGCCGCCGTCGGCTCCTCCATGCCGTTCTACGCGGCCGCCGCGGGTGGTGGGGTGATCCTCGACGTCGACGGGAACTCGTTCATCGACCTCGGGTCCGGGATCGCCGTCACCACCGTCGGGAACGCGGCGCCACGGGTCGTCGACGCGGTCACCGCCCAGGTCCGGCAGTTCACCCACACCTGTTTCATGATCACCCCCTACGACTCCTACGTGGCGGTGGCCGAGGCCCTCAACGAGATCACCCCGGGTGACTTCCCCAAACGCAGTGCGCTGTTCACGTCCGGGGCGGAAGCGGTCGAGAACGCGGTCAAGATCGCGCGCGCTCACACGGGGCGCAGCGCCGTCGTCGTCTTCGACCACGCCTACCACGGCCGCACCAACCTCACGATGGCCATGACCGCCAAGAACCAGCCCTACAAGGAAGGGTTCGGCCCGTTCGCCCCCGACGTGTTCCGGGCACCGCTGTCCTACCCGTTCCGCGACGAGGGGGTGTTCGACCTCGACGGGCGACCGATGGACGGACCCGCCGCCGCCCGCCGGGCGATCGACCTCGTCGAGAAGCAGGTCGGTGCGCACCACGTCGCCGCCCTCGTCATCGAACCCGTCCAGGGGGAAGGCGGGTTCATCGTCCCCGCCCCAGGCTTCCTCGCTGCCCTCGCCGACTGGGCGAGCGAGAACGGGATCGTCTTCGTCGCCGACGAGGTGCAGAGCGGCTTCGCCCGCACCGGGGCGATGTTCGCGTGCGAACACGAAGGGGTCGTGCCCGACCTCGTCGCCACGGCCAAGGGCATCGCGGGCGGGCTTCCGCTCTCCGCCGTGACCGGACGCGCGGAGATCATGGACGCGCCCGTCAAGGGCGGTCTGGGCGGGACGTACGGTGGGAACCCACTGGCCTGCGCCGCGGCGCTGGCGGCCCTGCAGACCGTGCGCGAGGACGGGCTCCTCGAGCGGGCCCGCCAGATCGAGGCCCTCCTGAGCACCCGGCTGCAGGCGCTCGCGGCGCGCGACCCGCGCGTGGGTGACGTCCGCGGTCGCGGCGCCATGATGGCCGTCGAACTCGTCCGGCCGGGAACCCGCCGCCCGGACGCGGCCCTCGCAGCCGACGTCGCCAGGGGAGCCGCGCAACGTGGTGTCGTCATCCTGACCTGCGGCACCTACGGCAACGTCCTGCGCTTCCTGCCCCCACTGGCCATCGGTGACGACCTGCTCGGTGAAGGGCTCGACGTCTTCGACGAGGTCTTCGCCGCCCTCCCCGGTGAAGCCACCGACCGCGACGAGAGGATCGCCCCATGAGCACCACGATCGAGCAGGAGACCTCACTCGTCGCCTCCGTTCCCACCGGTCTGTTCATCGCCGGGGGCTGGCGCGAGGCCGCGGGTGGCAGGACGGTCGAGGTCGAGGACCCCGCCACCGGCCGCACGTTGAGCGCCGTCGCCGACGCGGGTGTCGCCGACGGGGCCGCGGCCCTCGACGCGGCCGTCGCGGCCGCTCCGGCCTGGAAGGCCACCCCGACCCGCGAACGCGCGGAGATCCTGCGCCGCGCGTTCGAGCTGGTCACCGCCCGCGCCGAGGAGTTCGCACTCCTCATGACGCTGGAGATGGGTAAACCCCTGGCCGAGGCCCGGGGGGAGGTCACCTACGGTGCCGAGTTCCTGCGCTGGTTCTCCGAGGAGGCCCCGCGGATCTCCGGACGTTACTCCCAGAACCCGGTGGGCGGCAGTCGGTTGCTGACGCTGAAGCAACCCGTCGGTCCGGTGCTCGCCATCCTCCCGTGGAACTTCCCGCTGGCCATGGGCACCCGCAAGATCGCCCCGGCGCTCGCGGCCGGTTGCACCATGGTCGTGAAACCCGCGACACAGACTCCCTTGACGACGCTGCTGTTCGCACAGGTCCTCGCGGAAGCCGGTGTCCCCGCCGGCGTCGTCAACGTCGTCTCCACGACGAGCACGGGTGAGGTGATGCAACCTCTCATCCGCGATCCGCGGTTGCGCAAGCTGACCTTCACGGGATCCACCCCGGTCGGGCGGATGCTCGTCGAGCAGTCCGCGCGGCGGTTGTTGAGGTTGTCGATGGAACTGGGTGGGAACGCCCCGTTTCTGGTCTTCGACGACGCCGACCTGGACAAGGCCGTCGACGGCGCGGTACTCGCCAAGATGCGTAACTCCGGTGAGGCGTGCACCGCGGCCAACCGGTTCTACGTGCAGCGCGGCATCGCGGCGGAGTTCTCGAGGGCCCTGGCCCAGCGGCTTGACTCCCTCGTCGTCGGCCGCGGGACCCTCGACGGCGTGCAGGTGGGCCCGCTCATCGACGAGCGGGCCAGAGCCGGTGTGGCGCAACGAGTCGAAGAAGCCGTCGAGGCCGGCGCCCGGGTCGTCGTGGGTGGGCACAGTGTGGGCGGGGAGGGGTACTTCTACGCTCCCACCGTCGTCGAGGACGTCCCCGCGGGCTCCCGGTTGCTGACCGAGGAGACGTTCGGGCCGGTCGCCCCGGTGGTCACCTTCGAGACCGACGAGGAGGGAATCGCCCTCGCCAACGACACCGAGTTCGGCCTCGTCGCCTACGCGTTCACCGAGGGCCTCGACCGGGGGATGCGCGTCGCCGAGGCCCTCGATACCGGGATGGTCGGTGTGAATGCCGGGGTCATCTCCAACGCCGCCGCCCCGTTCGGCGGGGTCAAGGCGAGCGGGTTCGGTCGCGAGGGTGGCGCCGAGGGTATCGAGGAGTACCTGGAGACGAAGTACGTGGGTTTCCCGCTCAGCTGACCGGTGAATTCCGCCTGCCCCAGGGCACCCGGGCCCCTCACCACGACGACCCGCACCGCGTCCGTCGTCACGACACCGTGACGGCGGACGCCTTGTCGTAGACGGCCCGGACCTCGGCACCGAACCGGGGTCCGTACAGGACGGTCGGGGCGTCGTCATAGCTGAAACTCACGACCGAGGTGACGGTCCCACTGCCCGTCGCGGCGGAGAACCGACTGACCCACGGGCCACCACTGGACCCACCGGTCATTGTGCAGTTCGTCCCCTGGTCGGTGGTGTGGGTATCGGCGAACCGCCAACCCGTGCAGTACTTCAGCGTGTTCCCGTTGCTGGTACCGCCTGCGGCCGGGTAGCCGAACACCGTCACCCGCTGGAGGGTCGCATCGAAGCCGATGTCGAGGGTTCCCACGGTGTCGGCCAACGTCGTGCCGTTCTTCGGGGCGACCACGGCGAACCCGACGTCGTAGTTCAACGCCGCGGAGGAACTCTGGTTCCCCGTCATCCACTGCGGGGTCGTGTAGAGAGAACTCACGGGCCACTTCCCGAAGGGCTCGTAATCCCCGTCCAACCCGGGGACGAAGACGGCGTCCGTGGACGGCGCACCATTGTCCGTCACGCAGTGACCCGCGGTGACGATGACACTGGAGTTCTTCGCCTCGACGCTGCTGGCCGAGCACACGTAGTCGCGCCCGGCCTGCCTGAAGTAGAGGCGCCCCACCTTCGCGGTCACCGGACCACCGAGGCCGTAGGTCTGACTGACACTCACGGCGCCGCCCGTGATGATGCTGTCCGTGCTGCGGACCCCACGCGCAAGGCGGGGCGCAGTGCCGGCCGCCAGGGTCGAGCGGGTCCCGGTGGCGACGGCAGGGGTGCTCACCGCCTCCTTGGTCGTGCTGGTGACCTCAGCGGTCCCGAGAGTCTTCGGCGCGTCGGTCGACGCCGGCTGGGCCGTGGCCATCCGCTCGGGTGTCCAGTACTCCTGTGCGGCCTGCCGGTCGGCGACACCGGCGCTCGAGAGCAACGACGCCGAACCGGCCGGCCCGCCCGCGGCGGCAGCGGCCGACCCGGAGGGCGCACCGGCGAAGGTGAGCACGACGGTGGCGAGCGCACAGGTCAGGGCTGCGGTGGGGACGACGGCGTGGCCGCGGATGCGGCGTCGTTCAGTCGCGGTCATGGGGAGGTCCCTCCGGGTTCTGGTGGTGCTGGGAGTCATCCTCGCGGACAGAGGGGGCTCACGTCGCGGGAACGGCAGCTCAGGCGTGGCGGGCGCTCCGGACCGCATTGCGCGACAACCGTCATGATGGACGGGTGATCAGCTCTACCGGCACCCACAGCGGCTCAGGGTCAGTCCCCGCAGGGTCAGTCCCCGCAGGGTCACCCCCCCCAAGGTCAGGCGACTCGGGAACCGGGGACCCGCGCAGCATCGTGGTGCTCGGCAGCACCGGTTCGATCGGTACCCAGGCCCTCGAGGTCGTCGTCGCCGCGCCGCATCGTTTCCGCGTCGTGGGACTCGCTGCCGGGGGAGGTGACGTCGGCGCGCTCGCCGAGCAGGCCGTCGCCCATGAGGTCGAGGTGGTCGCCGTCGCCCGCCCCGAGGCCCTCACCCCGTTGCGCGAGGCCATCGCGACCCGGGCGCGGGCCGTGGGCCGCAGTGGTTATGCACCGAGGTTGCTGGCGGGGCCCGACGCGGCCACCGAGGTCGCGGCCCACCCCTGCGACGTCGTACTGAACGGCATGACCGGGTCGGTCGGACTGCGTCCCACCCTCGCCACGCTGGCGGCGGGCACCACGCTGGCGTTGGCGAACAAGGAGTCGCTCGTGGCGGGCGGACCGCTGGTCACCCGCGCGGCCGCGCCCGGCCAGGTCGTCCCCGTCGACTCCGAGCACTCCGCCCTGGCCCAGTGCCTGCGCGGCGGGACGGACGCCGAGGTCACCCGGCTGGTGCTCACGGCGAGCGGGGGACCGTTTCGCGGTCGTCGCCGCGAGGAGCTCACCGACGTCACACCGCAACAGGCGCTCGCCCACCCGACCTGGACGATGGGACCCGTCGTGACCACGAACTCCGCCACGCTGGTGAACAAGGGACTCGAGGTCATCGAGGCGTCCCTGCTGTTCGGCATCGGCTACGAACGGATCGACGTCGTCGTCCACCCGCAGTCGCTCGTGCACTCCATGGTCGAGTTCAGCGACGGTTCGACGCTCGCGCAGTGCTCGCCACCGGACATGAGGTTGCCGATCGCGCTCGGGCTGGGTTGGCCGGACCGCGTGGCGGGTAGCGCGTCGGGCATCGACTGGACGCGAGCCGCGACGTGGACGTTCGAACCGCTGGACGCCGTGGCCTTCCCCGCGGTGGACCTCGCCCGGGAGGCGGGTCGTCGGGGGTCCACGGTGCCGGCGGTCCTCAACGCGGCCAACGAGGAGTGCGTCGCTGCTTTCCACGCGGGCGAGCTGCCGTTCCTCGCGATCGTCGACACCGTCGCGCGCGTCGTGGCGGAGCACGAACCGGTGGGTGACCCGCGCGACGTCGAGGACGTGCTCGCGGCCGAGGACTGGGCGCGCGCCCGCGCCCGGGAACTCACCGCCTCGGCGGTCCTCCCGTGAGCACCGTGCTGCTGTGGGTCGTCGGGATCCTGGGCGCCCTCCTCGGCGTCGCCGTCTCGATCGCCCTGCACGAGGTCGGGCATCTGTTGCCCGCCAAGCGGTTCGGGGTGAAGGTCACGCAGTACATGGTCGGCTTCGGCCCGACGTTGTTCTCCCGTCGCCGCGGGGAGACCGAGTACGGGATCAAGGCGATCCCGCTGGGCGGTTACATCCGGATGATCGGGATGTTCCCGCCCCAACCCGGTGATGCTCCGGGCATGGTGCGGGCGAGCAGCACCGGTCGGTGGGCGCTGATGGCCGAGGAGGCGCGGCAGGCGAGTTTCGTGGAGATCGCACCGGGGGAGGAGCGGCGCACCTTCTACCGCCAACCCGTCCCCAAGCGCCTGCTGATCATGTTCGGCGGGCCCCTGGTCAATCTCGTCCTCGCGCTCGTCCTCACGGCCATCGCCGTGAGCGCCATCGGCGCACCAGGTCTCGTACCCACCGTTTCCAGCGTGTCGCAGTGCGTACTGCCGGCCGCGAGTACCGCCACCACGTGCACAGCCGACGACCCGGTGGCACCCGGAGCGGGCGCGGGGTTGCGGCCCGGGGACGTGATCGTCTCCTTCGACGGCCGGGAAGTGCCCAGCTGGGCGTGGTTGCAGACGCAGATCCGCAGCCACGGGGACCGCCCGACGGCCCTGGTCGTCGAGCGTGACGGGGCCCGGATCACCCTCACCGTCACACCGCTGCTCACCGAGCGCGCCGTCCTCGACGACACGACGGGGAAGGCGACCGGTAGGACCGAGCGGGTTGGTTTCCTCGGCGTCTCCCCGAGCGTGGCCGTCGTGAAGACCCCGCTCGCCGAGGTGCCCGAGCTCGTCGGGACGCAGCTGCGCGGCACCGCCGGCATCGTGGTGCGGTTGCCGCAGCGCCTCTACGACGTCGCGCAGGCTGCCTTCGGTTCGGCCCCGCGGGACCCGAACGGGCCGATCGGGGTCGTCGGCATCAGTCGCCTCGCGGGGGAGGCCAACGCCCTCCCCGCGGTCATCCCGGGCGACGAGCTGGCCGAACGGACCTCACGCCTCATCCTGCTGTTGGCGGGACTCAACGTGGCGCTCTTCGTCTTCAACATGATCCCGCTGCTGCCCTTCGACGGGGGTCACATCATCGGGGCGCTGTGGGAAGCGCTCAAGAAGGGCCTCTTCCGGCTCACGCGGCGCCCCGACCCCGGCCCCGTCGACGTGGCCAAGGCGATGCCGATCGCTTATGGCGTGTCGATCCTGCTCGTGGGGATGAGCGTGCTGCTGCTCTACGCCGACATCGTGCGTCCCGTGACGCTGGGCGGGTGACCACACGGGTGACCGCGCCGGTGACCGGAGCCGATCGGGGTGCGGGCCTGGTCGCCGTGGCGGGTGAGCGGGGCGATACTTCAGCTGTGAGTGTCAGCCTCGGTCTCCCGGCCCTTCCCCCGCCCGTCCTGGCCCCGCGTCGCAAGACGCGGAAGATCAAGGTGGGCACGGTCGACGTGGGCGGTGACGCGCCCGTCTCGGTGCAGTCGATGACGACCACCCCGACGACGAACATCAACGCCACGTTGCAGCAGATCGCCGAGCTCACGGCGACGGGCTGTGACATCGTCCGTGTCGCCTGCCCCACCACCGAGGACGCCGAGGCGCTGCCGATCATCGCCAGGAAGTCGCAGATCCCGGTCATCGCCGACATCCACTTCCAGCCCAAGTACGTCTTCGCCGCCATCGAGGCCGGGTGCGCCGCAGTACGGGTGAACCCGGGCAACATCCGCAAGTTCGACGACCAGGTGAAGCAGATCGCGCAGGCGGCCAAGGATGCGGGCGTCTCGATCCGGATCGGCGTCAACGCGGGGTCGCTGGACCCGCGCCTGATGGAGAAGTACGGCAAGGCGACGCCCGAGGCCCTCGTGGAGTCGGCCGTCTGGGAGGCGTCGCTCTTCGAGGAGCACGACTTCCACGACTTCAAGATCTCGGTGAAGCACAACGACCCGGTGATCATGGTGCGCGCCTACGAGTTGCTCTCCGAGCGCGGTGACTGGCCCCTGCACCTCGGCGTCACCGAGGCCGGCCCCGCGTTCCAGGGCACGATCAAGTCCGCGACGGCCTTCGGCGCACTGCTGAGCAAGGGCATCGGGGACACGATCCGGGTCTCGCTCTCCGCCCCGCCCGTCGAGGAGGTGAAGGTCGGGATCCAGATCCTGCAGTCGCTGAACCTGCGCCCGCGCAAGCTGGAGATCGTCTCCTGTCCCTCCTGCGGTCGCGCCCAGGTCGACGTCTACTCCCTCGCCGACGCCGTCACCGAGGGACTCGAGGGAATGTCCGTCCCGCTGCGGGTCGCGGTCATGGGATGCGTCGTCAACGGCCCGGGGGAGGCCCGCGAGGCAGACCTCGGGGTCGCCAGTGGTAACGGCAAAGGCCAGATCTTCGTGCGGGGCGAGGTCGTCAAGACCGTTCCCGAGCACGACATCGTCGCGACCCTCATCGAGGAGGCCAACCGCCTCGCCGCCGAGATGGGCGAACCGGTCGACGAGGCCGGTGCCGGCGCGCCCGTCGTCACGGTCGGCTGAGCGATGAACCCGAGAGTCGTCTCGACTCTCGGGGTCGGACGCGTCAGGATGCGCAGGTGCACCTGATGTCGTCCGCGGCAGCGTCCCGCGGGTCCGCCCGTGCGGGGACGCTGCGATTGCTCACCGGAGCAGACGCGCCTGTCCTGCTGGAGCTGTGCGATCGCGATCCCGTCGCCAATCTCTTCGTCGCTGCCCGTCTGCAGGGT
>JBPBQU010000549.1:0-9530 GCA_050955085.1 Janthinobacterium lividum
AAGGCCGGCAGCGGACGGATGGAGATCACCCAGGTATCCCCGGACCGGGAGGTCGTGTTCGAGCAGCACAATCGCAAACCCTTCAGGACGCAGAGCACCGGCAGGTTCATGCTGGTCCCAGCCGCCGACGGAACGACCGTCACCTGGTCCTCGAACGGGCCCCTGACGACTTCGGGGAAGTTGATGGGCCTCTTCACGTCCATGGAGAAATTACTCGGACCGATCTTCGAGGCGGGGTTGACGAGCCTGAAAGCCGACACCGAGAACACGTCGTAGGGCGGTCTCGCAGGTCACCGCCACCGCGCAGCGCGATACCGTCACAGGGTCAGGAGCTCTCGACCGCAGGGTCGATCCGAACCCGGTTGCGCCCGGCGGCCTTCGCCGCGTAGAGCTGCAGATCGGCGCGGGAGAGCAGTGACATCTTGGTGCTGTCCCCGAGTGCGCTCGCCACCCCCGCGCTCAACGTGATCGTGCGCCCCGGGGTCGTGTTCGACCAGTCGTAACCCTCCAGGGCGGCCCGTACGTACTCCGCCACCGCGACGGCCCCCGCAGCGTCCGGCGTGATCAGCAGGAGGAGGAACTCCTCCCCACCCAGACGCGCTGCGAACGATCCCGCACCCGAGAGAGCGGCCACCGCGGCCTGGAGGATGGAGGCCAGGATCTGCAACACCTGGTCACCGGCCGCGTGGGAAAAGGTGTCGTTCACCGACTTGAAGTGATCGAGGTCGAGCAGCACAGCACTGACGCACTCACCGGCCGGTGTCCGTTCCGTCAGCAAGGCCGGCACCCGCTCATCAACGAACAACCGGTTCCTCAGCCCCGTCAAGGGATCCCGACGCGCCTGTTCGCGGTAGTGCGCGGCCTCCTCGCGGGCCATGTCGGTCTCCAGCATCGCCTGCCGCGCCCGCACCTGCGCCTCACGTTGCGCCGACAACAGTTCCTGGTCGGCCGCGTGGAACGACTTGTAGGCGCCGAACGCCGACTCGAAGTCACCGAGGGCGGCGAAGACCTCCGCCTCCTCCTCGAGGATACTGGTGAGGACGACCTCGCAACCCTGCAGCCCGCACGCTCCCCGGGCCTGCCGCAACGCCGTCCGCGCAACCCCGGGTTCTCCGTCGGCGCGCAACGCGACGGCGAGGGTGAGCAGGTAGGCCGGCAGATCGTCGGCGTTCTTGGACTCCATGTCCTCGACCGTTCGCACCGCGGAGCGGGCGACCTCGACCGCCTGTCCCGGTGCTCCCCGCAGCAGGTGGATGCGCGCCATCGTGTCGAGCGTGTTGGCGTCGAGGGGACGGTGGTACCTCGCACTGAGTTCCAGCAACGAGCGCGACTCCCGGTCGGCACCCTGGACGTCACCCGCCTCCAGCTCGCAGTAGGCCCGGTTGTTGACGACCAGCATGTGCAACGGACCGTCCCCCAGCGCCAGCTGCTCGGCGCGGGAGTACCAACTGCGGGAGTCCTCCCGGGCCCCCAGCTCGTCCAGCAGGTCCGCGACCTTGACGAGGACCAGTGTCCGCAACCGGCGGGACACCTCGTTGTCGATGGCGGCGATGGCGTCGAACGCGTGCTCCAGAGCCATCGGCCGGTCCCCGAGGTCGGTGAAGATGCGCGCGAGCACCCAGCTGGCCCGTACCCGGACCTCACTGCTGAGCTGCCCGCCGGCGTCCTGAGCCTGCTTGATCAGAGCCGCCGCCATCGCCGGGTCACCGCCGCGCTGCACCGCTTCCGCTCGCCAGACGATGGCGCTCGCGGCGGCCCCGGAGTCCCCCAGCTGCTCGGCGCGTTCCTGCAGCTCACCCGTTCGCAGGGCCGCAGCGCCGGGATCCGATCCGACCAGATCCTCGAGGTCGGCGAGCTCCGCATGCAGCTGCCCGAGGGCGTCGAGGGGTACGGCTGCGTCCTGCTCCACGCCGATCACACCCCACCCCTCTCGGAACTCCTGCTGATGGAATCGGCAGTCGGGAGCCGGGTCTTGAGGGAGAGCCGAGGCCCTGAAGGGGGTGGGCGGGGCCGACGGAGAAGTCAGTCGCTGACGAGCGAGAGGCGACGGGCCTGATCGGAGACGAACTTGCGCTCCGGGTCCACCGCGTCACGCACCTTCCGCCAGGCGGGGAGCTCGGGGTACATCCGCGCGAACCGATCCGCAGTGGTGCGCGAGTCCTTGGCCAGGTAGAGGCGGCCACCGGCGTCGAGGACCATCTCGTCGAGGAGCTCGCACAGCTCGTTGAGCCCCTTCTTGACGGGGAGGTCGACCGCCAGTGTCCACCCCGCCGTCGGGAAGGACAGGGGTGCGTCGTTGCCCTCACCGAACCGCTTGAGGACGTTGAGCGCGGAGATGTGACCGGAGTCGACGATCGCCTCCATGCTCGAGCGCAGCAGATCGACCCGGTGGAACGGGACGACGAACTGATACTGCAGGAAACCTCGCGGACCGTAGGCCCGGTTCCACTCCGCGAACAGGTCGAGCAGGTGATAGAACTGCGTGATGTTCTGCACCACACCGGATTTGGTCTTCGACTTCCGGTAATAAACTTCGTTCAACGCCCTGGCCGTCAGGGTGTTCAACATTCCGGGCGGGAAGGCGTCGGGGAAGGTCGCGAGCTGCGGGGCATCGAACTTCAGAGGGTCCTTGCGCAGCTCCGGAGGAAGGTCCGACAATTTCGCCGACGAACCGCGCAGCAGGAACCCCCGACCCATGTGTTCGCCCTTGGTCACCGAGTCGAACCAGGTCTTCGAATACGTGTAGTTCTCGTCGTTGGTCTGCAACCGTTGGAGCATCTCGTCGAAACCGGCGGCCTGCTCGACGTCGGCGATGAAGTAGGACGTCTCCACCCGGTCGAGGCGGATCTTGGCGCGCAGCACGACCCCGGTGAGACCCATACCCGCGGTGGTGGCCAGGAAGAGCTCACGTTCCGGCCCGTGCGGGGTGAGGGTACGAATGCTCCCGTCGGCGAGGAGCAGGTCCATGGACAGCACGTGGCGCGTGAACGTCCCCTGCGTGTGGTGGTTCCCGCCGTGGATGTCCGCGCCGATCGCACCCCCGATGGTCACCTGGCGGGTCCCCGGCAGCACCGGCACCCACAGGCCGTACGGCACGACCGCACGCAACAGCGTGTCCAGCGACACCCCGGCGTCCACGTCGACGACGGCCTCGTCGACGTCGATGTCGTGGATGCGGTCGAAAGCGGTCATGTCGATGACCAACCCGCCCGCGTTCTGCGCCGAGTCGCCGTAACTACGGCCCAGTCCACGGGCGATGACCCCGCGCGGACCTGCGGTACGCACGGCCTCGGCGAGCACGTCGAGGTTGTCGGTGCGCAGGACGGTCGCCGTGGTCGGGGCTGTGCGCCCCCAGCCGTTGAGACGCCTGGTCTCGCGGACGGGAGCGCCCGCCTTCGACGTCACCGGCGTACGACTCTTCAAACCAGGGATGCTGACCACGCTCCCGAGCCTAACCGTCGGGACGCGCCCGGCCATCGAGAACCGCATCCGGCCTCCGGGAACGGCGTCCGGCCTCCGAGAACCGCGTCCGGCCTCCGAGAACCGCGTCCGGCCTCCGAGAACCGCGTCCGGCCTCCGAGAACACTGCCGCCGACACGGGCGCCCGCGGTGGGACCGGCGTCGGCGCCGGTGGGCGCCGCACCTCACGAGTGGCAGACTCACCGGGCGTGAGCGCTCCCCGCACGACCCCCTGGACCCGCCGAGAGGTCGCACGCCTCGTCGACCACACACTGCTCAAGCCGGAGGCGAGCGCGGCCGACGTCGTGGCCCTGTGCGAGGAGGCCCGCGAACTCGGCGTACTCGCCGTCTGCGTCTCACCGTCGATGCTGCCCGTGCCCGGTGACGGCCTCGTGGTCGCGACCGTCTGCGGGTTCCCCTCCGGCAAGCACACCAGTTCGACGAAGGCCGCGGAGGCGGCGGCCGCCGTGCTCGCGGGCGCCGACGAGGTCGACATGGTCATCGACGTGGGGGCGGCGCTCGGGCGTGAGTTCGGGGCCGTGCGGGCCGACATCGCCGCCGTCCGCGAAGCGATCCCCGCACCGACCGTCCTCAAGGTCATCCTGGAGTCCGCGGCCTTGCCCGACGACGTCCTGGCCGCGTGCTGCCGCGCCGCGGAGGAAGCGGGTGCGGACTTCGTCAAGACGTCGACAGGGTTCCACCCCACGGGTGGTGCGACGACACACGCCGTGTCGATCATGGCTGCGACCGTCGGCGGCCGCCTCGGGATCAAGGCCAGCGGCGGTATCCGCACCACGCAGGCCGCACTGGCGATGCTCGACGCCGGGGCCACCCGCCTCGGCCTCTCCGGTTCGGCGACCGTGCTCGCCGGGCTGCCCGACTGATTTCCGTGCGCGAGAGCTGAGGTGTCCGAGGTGAACGACGAACACGACATCGAGTGCTGGTTGACCGACATGGACGGGGTCCTGGTCCACGAGGACCGCGCCCTACCGGGAGCAGCCGATTTCCTGCAACGACTGGTCGATTCCGGCCGACGTTTCCTGGTCCTCACCAACAACTCGATCTTCACCCCCCGCGATCTGGCGGCCCGCCTCGCGCGTAGCGGGATCATCGTGCCGGAGGAATCGATCTGGACCTCGGCGCTGGCGACCGCGGACTTCCTGGCCCGGCAGCTGCCCAACGGTTCCGCCTACGTCATCGGCGAATCGGGTCTGACGACCGCACTGCACGAGGCCGGTTACATCCTCACCGACACCGACCCCGACTACGTGGTCCTGGGTGAGACGCGCACGTACTCCTTCGAGGCCATCACCCGGGCGATCCGGTTGGTGGAGAAGGGTGCCCGGTTCATCGCGACGAACCCGGACGCGACCGGCCCCTCGGCCGAAGGGTCGTTGCCCGCCACCGGTTCCGTCGCTGCGCTCATCACCCGGGCGACGGGTGCGGAACCGTACTTCGTCGGCAAACCCAACCCGATGATGTTCCGCTCGGCGATGAACCGGATCGAAGCACACTCCGAGACCACCGCCATGATCGGTGACCGCATGGACACCGACGTCGTAGCCGGGATCGAAGCAGGGTTGCGCACGTTCCTCGTGCTCACCGGCTCCACCAAGGCCGATCAGGTCGACAGGTTCCCGTTCCGCCCGCACCAGGTGGTGGACGGGATCGGGGACCTCATCGACCTGATCTGAGGATCACTCCCCAGGGCCCAGGACACGCGCCATCACGCGGTGGCCACGAGCCTCGTCATGTCGGCTCTGCCGTTCCAGGGTGCGGGACAGTAGCAGGTGGGCGAACGCGTCGGATGGTGTGCGGCGCACCAGGTCCCGGGCCTGCTCCTCGGCCTTGACCAACATGGCCGCGCCGAAATAGGACCGGGCCAACAGTTCCCGCAGCGAGCGGTCCTCGGGATGGCGACCCACCAGGGGTTCCAGGGCGGCGACGGCCTCGGTGAAGCGGTGGTCGTCGAACGCCTCGTGCGCGAGTTCGAAACTCAACAGGTCGATGTTCACGCTGGAACAACCCGGACCGCCACCGCCGGATTCCGGGCGGCGTGCTCAGACCGGTCCCGGGACGAGGGTCAGGCCCAGCCCAGCTCGTGCAGGCGCTCGTCGTCGATGCCGAAGTGGTGCCCGATCTCGTGGATGACGGTCACCCGGACCTCGGCGACGACCTCGCCCCGGTCGGCGCAACGGTTGAGGGTGGGATAGCGGAACACCGTGATGCGGTCCGGCAGGGCACCCGCGCCCCACCACTCACCCCGCTCCGTCAGCGGGGTCCCCTCGTAGAGCCCGAGCAGGTCGGCCGGCATCCCGTCGCGCGGTTCGTCCTCCACGAGCACGACGACGTTGTCCATCGCACCCAACAATTGCTCCGGAATGCTGTCCAGGGCATCCGCGACGGCCCCGTCGAACTCCTCGTCGCTCAGCTCGACCACCACCCCAGCCTGCCACCACCCACCCCCGTACCGGCACGTTGTCACGTCGTGCGCGTTGATGGCCCACGACGTGACAACGTGCCGCCACCGGACGGCCCGGGAAGTCAGGAGGACAGCGGCCCATAACGGTCGGGGCGGCGGTCTGCGAGGTAGGGGTTGGCCTGTTGCTGCCGCTCCACGCACGCCTTCTCGACACGCGCCGTGAGCAGGGCCTCACCGTGTTCGACGGAGGTCAGCACGACACCCGCGGGGTCGACGACGCTGCTGCGCCCCACGTAGTCCAGCGACCCCTCGTGCCCGTCGTGGTTGACGTAGGCGATGTAGACCTGGTTCTCCCACGCGCGCACCCGGATCACCTGCTCAGCCACCCACTCGAAGGGGTGCATCTGCGCGGTCGGGACGAGCACCAGATGAGCTCCCGCGAGCGCCGCCACGCGCACCGCTTCGGGGAACTCCACGTCGTAGCAGATGAGCATCGCGATCCGCAGCCCGGCGACGTCGACGGTGGTCACCAGCTCGTCACCGGCGCTGAACGCCGCCCGGTCGAGGTCACCGAAGAGGTGGACCTTGCGGTGGGTGGCCTGCACGACACCGTCGGCACCGACGAAGACCGCGACGTTGTAGCAGTGCTCGACCCCATCGACCACCACCAGTTCGGGCATCCCGACGACGAGCGCGATGCCGTGCCCCCGGGCCGTGGCGCGCACGCGCCCGAGCAGGTCCCCGCGGGCGAGTTCGCGCACCCGCGCGGGGGTGTCGTCACCGAGGTCGTACCCCGTCACGAACATCTCGGGGGTGACGAGGAGGTCCGCCCCGCCCGCGGCGGCCGAGGCGGCGGCCACCTCCAGGGAGGTGAGGTTGGCCTCGACGTCACCGGGGGTCCCGGCGGTCTGCAGGCAGGCGATCTCCATGTGCGCGTCTCCTCAACGTCCGGCCGGTCTTCCCGGTCCTCGCGCCACCGTAGGCCGGTGGCACGGGGGGTGTGCCCGGACGTGACACGATTCGCCGGTGCGATTGGCTGACGAGCTCGACGGCAAACGGTTCCTCATCACGGGGGTGACCGGCTTCATCGGGGAAGCGCTCCTGCAGCGCCTCCTCGTCGACCTCCCGGGCACGAGCGTGGTGGCTCTGGTCCGCCCGAAGCCGGGTCGCAGCGGTGAGGACCGGTTGCGGTCGGTGCTGCGCAAGGGGATCTTCCGCGGCGCCGGGGATGTCGACGACCTGCTCAAGACACGCGTCGAGGCGCTCGAAGGTGACCTCGCGGCGGTGCCGGAGCTGCCGGACGACATCGACGTGGTGGTGCACTGCGCGGGCGACGTGTCCTTCGACCCGCTGATCCAGGACGCCTTCACCACCAACGTCATCGGCACCCGCTCACTCGTGGAGCGCACGCTGCAGGCCAACGAGCGCGGCGCGCGCGCCATCCACTACGTGCACATCTCGACCGCCTACGTGGGCGGACGACGCCGCGGTGCGGTGCCGGAACGCGCGATCGACCACTCCGCCGACTGGCGCACCGAGACCGAGGCCGGCATGCGCCTCGCCGCCCGCATCGAGGAGGACTCCCGCCTCGAGGGGCAGCTGCGCCGGTTCCTGCGCGCCGCGGAACGCGACCACGGCCGAGCGGGGCCGCTGAGCGTCGCCGCGGGTGCGGAGGAACGTCGCCGGCAGTGGGTGCTCGACCAGCAGAAGGCCGCCGGCCGCGAGCGTGCCCGAACCCTGGGCTGGACGGACTGCTACACGTTCACGAAGGCGATGGGGGAACGTCTGGTCGAGGAACTCGCCGCCCCGGTCATTCCCACGACGATCCTGCGCCCCAGCATCGTCGAGTCGGCCCTGAAGCACCCCTACCCGGGGTGGATCGAGGGTTTCAAGATGGCCGAGCCGATCATCATGGCCTATGGCCGTGGTGAACTCACCGAGTTCCCCGCCGCTCCCGATTCGGTGCTCGACGTCGTCCCGGTCGACCATGTCGTCAACGCCATCATCACGGCATCCGCGACGCCGCCGCCCCTCTCCGAGCCCGCGTACTACCACGTGACCTCGGGCAGCCGGAATCCCGTGACGTTCCGTGATCTGTGGATGTACGTGTACGCGTACTTCCAGGAATTCCCCTTCGACTCCTCCCCCGCGGTGATGCCGACGTGGGACTTCCCGGGGGTCAACGTCGTCGAGCGTCAGGTGCGCACCGGGGAGCTGCTCACCCGTCTCGGCGGGCGGGCGTTGACGTTCGCCCCCCGCTCGCGACGGGTGCGGGAGATGTCGCGATCGATCGACAAGGCCCGCTCCCAGGTCGAGTTCGCCCGCCGCTACATGGACCTCTACAAGGCCTACACCGAAGCCGAACTCCGCTTCGTGGACGACAACACCCTTGCGCTGCACCAATCCCTGGACCCGGCCGACGTCGACCTGTTCGCCTTCGACACCGCCGTCATCGACTGGCAGCAGTACTGGGAGAAGACGCACTGCCCCGCGGTGACGACGCAGATGCGCAAGTCCGAGGAGATCCGGCGACGCCGCACGCAGACGGAGGTGTCCGGCCCCCGCCCGCTGACACCGGTCGCCGAGGGTGGCCGGCCCGTCCTGGCGGTGTTCGACCTGGCGGGCACGCTGATGCCGGGCACGGTCGTCGACTCCTACCTGACGCTGCGGTTGTCCGCCCTCAGCGCCCCGGCCCGGGTCGCGGAGTTCGCACGCATCGTCCGTCATCTCCCGGGGTGGATCGCCGCGGAGCGACGCGACCGGGGTAGTTTCCTGCGCTCGCTGTTCCGCGGTTACGCGGGTGTGGACCTCGACGCGCTCGAGACCTACGTGGACGACGTGCACGCACCGCGCTTGCTGCAGGAGGTCTCCTCCGAGGCGCTGCGCCGTATCCAGGCCCACCGTGACGCCGGACACCGGACGATCCTGATGACCGGTGATGTGCGGGTGGTGACCCGTCCGCTGTCGGCGCTCTTCGACGAGATCGTCTGCACCGACCTCGACGAGGAGGTCGTCGGGGGGCACCGCCGGGCCAACGGGTTCCTCACCTCACCGCCCCTCGTGGGCGAGGCGCGGGCCGCCTGGCTGCGCCGCTACGCGGAGGTCGAGGACGCCGATCTGTCGGCCTCTTACGCCTACGCCGATTCCCACTCCGACCTCCCGCTGCTGAAGTCCGTCGGCAACCCGACGGCGGTCTCCCCGGACGTGCCACTGGTCCGGGTGGCGAGAGCCTCGCGCTGGCCGGTCGTGGACTGGGCCGCCACCTCACCGACACGTCGGCTACGGGTCCCGCAGCAAGTGCTCGCCGGGACGGACTGAGCGGGTGCAGCGACGGCGGCCCCCGGACCGCCGTCTGGCCGAGGTGTCCGCAGGGGTGCGGAGGCCTCGCGTGGCAGGATGCCGTCGTGCACTCCTCACCGTCGATGACCGCGCCCGACGTCGTGCGTGCCGTGGTGGCCGGTGTCGCGCCCGGTCGGCCTGAAGGATGGTGATGCTCATGAGCCTGTCCCGTCCACGGCGCGTCCTGCGCGCCCTCCCGCTGCTGCGGAGGAACTCCAGCGCCGCACCGGACCCCGGTGAGAAGAAAAGTGGGGACAAGAAAAACGGGGACAGGGTGGAGCACAAGGTCCACCGCAACGACTGGGTTCGC